>JAADYY010000313.1 GCA_010092805.1 Chloroflexota bacterium
CACGCCAGGATCGGCGCTCTGGCGTCCTGGAAATGGCCCAGGTACTTCTGTGGGAAGCCGTAGCAGGCGACCGCCGCTTCCAGATCTGAGCGGGTGAGAGCAGCCTCAAACGCCAGGCTGCCACCCATCCCCAGGCCAACCGCCGCGACCATGCGGTTGCTGCGCACATGATATTCCAGCGCGCGCAAGCACGTATCCACCCAGGGGTAGGCGTTGTCGCCCAACGCTTCGACCAACTTCATGGCCGCTGCCGGGGTCTGCGCCACCTGCCCCCCAAACAAATCGGGGATGATCACATAGTAGCCCAACTGCGCGAACAGATGCGCTAGCCGCCGCTCCACCGCTGTGATGCCCCACCAATCATGCAGCAGGCCAACGGCAGGGAATTTGCCCCCTATGTCGGGGTGCGCCCAATACGCTGGGAGTTGCGCCCCCTGATCGGTAATGATGCGCACATGCCCGCTGATGATCGTATATTCAACTTTACTCGGTTCATACGCAGGCATGTGGATGCCTCCTTACAGCGCTTCCGCCAGCGACAACAAAACGGAGCGATTGGGCGGATAGCCAAGCGAGCATTGTACCTACAGTATAGCATGGCACGGAGGGCTGCGGTGATCAGAGTCGGGTGAATCCGGGCCGCTTGTGGGGTCGCCACAAGGACACCGCTGTGCTACAATCCCTCTATCGACGATAGAACAAAAATACTAAGAGGTTGCCAGATGGAACCCGCTTTGAAACTGCTGTGTGTGCTGGCGCACCCAGACGACGAATCGTTGGGCCTGGGCGGCTTGATCGCGAAATACGCTGCGGAAGGCGCTGATGTCTACATCATCACAGCGACGCGCGGCGAAAAGGGCTGGTTCGGTGCGCCGGAGGATTATCCAGGGCCGGAGGCACTCGGCCAAATCCGCGAGGCGGAATTGCATAGCGCGGCGCGTGTGTTGGGCGTGCGCGCGGGCGCGTTTCTCGATTACATCGACGGCGAGCTTGATCAAGCTGACCCGGACGAAGCCATCGCCCAGATCGCCGGGCACATCCGGCGGCTGCAACCCCAGGTTGTCGTCACATTTGATCCGTATGGCGCGTATGGGCACCCGGATCACATTGCGATCAGCCAATTCACAGCAGCGGCCATCGTCACTGCCGCCGACTCCACCCACGCCCCAGCCGATCAAGCAGCGCCGCACCGGGTCGCCAAACTCTATTATTTCGTGGGCACCGATGCATTGTTGTCGGCTTACGAAGCGGCGTTCGGCGAAGTGAAAATGACCATAGATGGCGTAGAGCGGCGCGGCGTGAGCTGGCCGGCGTGGTCGATCACCACCAAAATCGCCACCTACGCTTATGCCGATCAAATTTGGGAGGCCATCGCGTGCCACAAAACGCAGATTAGCGGCTATGAAGCGCTGCGCACCCTCCCCGAAGCGCATCAGCGCGCGCTGTGGGGCGAGCAAGATCTGTACCGCGTATTCAGCCTGGTCAATGGGGGCCGCGAGATCGAGACAGATATTTTCGCAGGTATTCGGCAGCGGTCGCGCAGTTCCGCGTGATGTGCCTGCGACCAGCGCCGCAGCGGGGAACGGTGAAAACGATCAGGGCGTGCGCTGGCACGCCCTGATCGTCGACGGTGATCAGCAGAGCGCGCGCACCGCTGCCGTTTGGCGTTCAGCAATGACCGCGTAGGCCTCGGCGAAGGTGTCGCAGAGCATGACATTTTCGGCGATGGGGCCGTAGAGCGCGCGGAACACCCCAAACAGCGTCTGAATCACCGCGTTGGCACCCACGACGAACACAGCGACGGTGTTGGCAGGCATCGCCTGAGCCGGGCGCGTGACATAGGTCATCGACCCCGGCGGAATGGCCCCCACAGTGCGCACATCCATGATCACAAAGACCTCGTGTGGCGTTTCCGTGATCATGGTTTGGACGAGTTCGCTGGCTGCGGTGAATTCATTCCACGTCCAGGGGGGTGTGAATTCGTAGCGCAGTACATTGTGCCCCAGGTCATCCCAGGTGACATAGACACTCATTGGGTGTAGCTCCCATCCATCAACAAATAAGCAAATCTAATTTTTACGCGTACCTTGTTATTGTAACTGAAATTTCTCAAATTAAGATTGCGGTTTGGTTTAATTCTGCGTAAATTTCTGCCCCGTAGTGAACGGATCAAGTGTTCGACTCTGCGGCGCTTTCTGCTAGAATTTGCTCATTCCCAACGTGATTAAAACGATGGCCTGATGTCATTCCAACCGTCTGAACACATCCGCACTATTCTCGATAACCTGCCGCTGAAGCCCGGTGTCTACCTGATGAAAGACGCGCAGGGTAAGATCATTTACGTGGGCAAGGCCAAGAAACTCCGCAACCGCGTGCGCAGCTACTTCAACGCCAGCGCCGAATCCAACGTCAAAACCTTGCGCCTGCGCGGCAGCATCCACGACATTGATTTCATCGTCGAGGACAACGAAGTCAAGGCGCTGATCCTCGAAGAGACGCTGATCAAGCGCTACAAGCCACGCTACAACATCAGCCTGAAAGACGACAAGCGCTACCCCTATATTCGCATCCGCTGGCAGGACGCCTACCCCAAGGTAGAGACCACGCGCCGCGTCGTCAACGATGGCAGCCGCTATTTTGGCCCCTATGTGGCCATGTGGGCGGTACAGAACACGCTGCAAACACTGCGCAAGGCGTTTCCGTATGTCACCTGCGACCGCGACATCGACGGCAAGGATGAGCGTGCCTGCCTGTTCCATGACATCAAGCTGTGCAATGCACCGTGCATCGGCGCGGTGAGCCAGGCCGAGTATCGCGCCATGATCGCCGAGCTGATGGACGTGCTGGGCGGCAAATCCGAAGATGTCGTGGCGCGGCTGAACACGGAGATGAACGCCGCCGCCGAGGGCCTCAACTTCGAGCGCGCCGCGCAGATCCGCGACCAACTCAAAGCCATCGAATACATCACCCGCGAGCACAAGGCCGTCAGCGCGTCGTTGGCGGATCAAGATGTGGTGGCGTTGGCACGTGAGGACGGCGACGCGGTCGTGCAGATCTTATTCATCCGCAACGGCAAACTGATCGGCAGCGATGCGCGGTTGCTGGAAGGTGCCGACGGCGAGTCTGACTCCGAAGTGTTGAGCGAATTCCTCAAGCGGTTTTACGGCGACGCGCCGGATGTGCCGAAAGAACTACTCCTGCCGCAGGATATTGAGGAGGCGCGGATCATCGAGCGCTGGCTGCGTGATCAGCGGGGCGGCAAGCGCGTGCAGATCACCGTGCCGCAGCGCGGCGACAAGCGCCAATTGATCGATGTGGCGACAGACAACGCTTGCGAAACACTGCGGATGCTGCGGGCGCAGTGGGAAGCCGACGCGCACAAACAGGAAAGCGCGCTGGCCGAACTTCAGACGGCGCTCAACCTGCCGAATGTGCCCAACCGCATCGAGTGCTACGACATCAGCACGACGCAGGGCACCGCGATTGTCGCCAGCCGGGTTGTGTTCTTGCGCGGCGTGCCCCGCAAAAACGAATACCGCCGCTTCAATATCCGCACGGTGCAGCACGGCGGCTCCGACGATTACCAATCGATGCGTGAGGCGCTCACCCGGCGCTTCAACCGCTGGAAACAAGCTTACGACG
>JAADYY010000314.1 GCA_010092805.1 Chloroflexota bacterium
GACCCCCCCGACGGCGATTCGGATTACTAAGCGCCCGAAGTCGTTTATTGGTGGGAAACGCTGAGAAAAACAACGGAATAACAAACCGGCGACCTGAGGCCGCCGGTTCGCTTTGATCCGTGCTGTTGGGTTGAGGCTGTCCAGCCCGCCCTACGGACGCCAGTCCTGCTCCGACTCCTGCACATCTTCGTCCTGATGCTCTTCCGGCTTCTTGGGCGAAACATCCGCCCCCGCCGAAAACTCGCGATCAGGGGTGGTGTCAGTCGGCGCGGGTTCAATGTTCTCTTCCGGCCCGTGCGTATGCAGTTCCACCTTGCGTAGGTCGTTGCGCTGCGCGCTCACCGAGACGACCATCGTCACATCAACTTCATCCGGGATCAAGCCGAGATCTTGCAGCGTCCACACCGTCGTGATGCGGTCGCTCAGGTTTGGCCACTGCGCCTTCGCCCACTGATAGCGCAGGCGGCAGAACTGCCAGATGGGTTCGGGCAGCTTCACCCACTGGTAATGCTTGTACTGCTTCCAAATCTCGTCCTTGTCCGTGAGCGGGAAGAGCGTATTGAGCATCGCCTTCTGGACGGTCGCCGGGTCGCGCCCATGCTCATAGTTGACCCAGTTGTGATAGTACTTGTCGATGTACGTGAAGATCCCGTAGTGCGAATAGTATTCGATGTCACCGATGATCTTGTCGCGCTGCGCATGTACGCCCTGGTAAATCTGCTCAAGCTGCTCGCTCGGTTCGGGGACACGGTCGCTGTGCTCGTGACCATTCTGCTCGAAATACTCGGGCCGCAGGTTGTGCATGTAGCAGACCAACCGCTGAATATTCCGGTGCTCCACATTGAACTTCGTGAGCGCGCCGCTGTCCAGCAGATGATTGATCAGCGAAGCCGTCGCCCGTTGGCGGGCTTCATCCTTCGCCCGCTGGATGCCACTGATATAGTGCATGGGGCCGCCCGGTTCGTACGCGAAATCCTTGACTTTCTCTGGCACCGCACGGAAACCGCCCCGTGCATACCAGATCTGATAGATCGTGATCAAGGTGCCAGCAACCGCAATCGCAAACAGCGCATCGGTCTTCTGCGTGATCAGCACAATCCCCATTGCATAGCTGGCGATCATGCCGCGCAGCCCGGCGAACTTCAGCGAACGCGCCTCCTCCGATCCTGGCTCGATGCCCCGGTCACGCAGCGCGGCATCCTTGACCAGAAAGACCGTTGTGCTCGTGATGATGAACGCGCTCACAAAGCCGAATGCGTAAAATGCCTCGACCACCACCACTTCACGGATGATTGGCACAAGCAGCGCCGCGAACGCCCAGATCACGACGATGCCGAGACGGTCGTTCAGCAGGAAGCGGGGCAGCCGCCCCAAGCGCGCCGCGTTCGCCGCAACCGCCGCCCCGCCGACATAGCCGCCGCCCTGCGCCAACAGTAGGATCGTCGCCAGCAGCACGCCCGCCACAAACAGCGATCCTTCGCCCAGGGTACCGCCAATCGCCCGCTCAATCGTGCCGATCAGCGCCAGGCTTGAGGCCAACTGCTGGATCTCGGCTTCGCGTTCCTCCGGCGGCAGGGCCTCCGGCGGCCCCTCTTCGATTGCAAACTCGGCTTCTTCTGCCGCGCGCGCCTCATAAATTTGCTCGGCTTCAGCCACGTGATCTTCGGTGACGACGACCTGATCAGGATCGATGCCGCCGCCCAACACCTGCGCGGCAACGATCTCGTACTCGATCAGCAACGTGCTGTAACCCTCGGTCGAAGGGATGTTCCACTGCTGCGCGGCGTAAAGCTGGATGACGCCCGTCCCGATCAGGAAAACGGCGGCCAGAGTCAGCGCTGTGTTGATGACCTTCCACTTCGGGCGCGCGGCGTGCTTACCGCTGGCGGGGATGACTTCGTACCCGGAAAAGCCGAGCATCGCGCTGCTCATGGAGCGGAAGAAGAGTTGGAAGAACACCACCGGCCCTAAAGCCGATAAATCTTCCTGTGCGCGGATGACGTGCTCCACGACCCCCGCTGTCTCTAGGCGCGTGACGATGCCTTCCGTGAGAAATGACCATTCCGGGTTGCCGGCGGCGCTGGCCCCCACAACCGTCAGGGCAACGATGGTGAACAGCGTGAACGCCCCGCCCCCGATCAAGAACAGCGGTACCGCGTTGCGTGGCCCCACCGCCACCAACACCACCATGATGAAAAAAGCGTAGAACTCCGCCAGCAGGATGCGATACTCAACAAATTCCGGGAACAGCAGCATCGTCACATCCGCTGCCGAAATTGAGCTGATGATGATCGTCAAGACCGCATCAATAAAGAAGAGACTGCTGCCAATCCACGAGAGCCACCGCAATCTGGGTGGGCCAATCGCCTCCACGAGCGGGCCGCTGCCGCCGGCATTCGGGCGCAGGTACGACCCCGCCTTGTACGCGGGCACGATCCCCAGAAACAGCATCACCGACAGGGTGATGAACGCCAGAATGGCAATTTCATGGTAGCCATCGGCCCCGTGAATCGCGAGGAGGGTTTGATAGGCAGCAACACTGAACGCATCGGCGGCGATCTCGAAAATGAGTGCGAGCACCCCCAGCCCCGACCCGCCCAGCAGCAGGCCCTCGAACATCAGCCGGGGCAGCTTGCGATCCGCTTCCTTGCGTTCGGCGGGGTTAATGTAACTCCTAAGAAGAAACATGTGAGGTTTGTCCTACGCTTCTATCGAATGCCAGCTACGCTTCATCGAATGCCAGCGAAGTAGAGACCAAAAGGCTGGACGCTGAAAAGCCCAGACAGCACAAAACTCTATGCCAAAACGCTGGTTTTAGCAATCGCCACCGATTCTGAATTTAACGAGTCGAAAATCGGGAACAGTCTCGAGAAATACGCCGCGTTGTGGTCGTGCTGCCTTTGGTCGCCCTTCGGTGCTCACCGCCAGCGCAGCCGGTGGCAAAGCTGTGAATGTTGCGGGTTGCAAAAGGGTGTCGGTGGCTGCATGGACCGCAATGATTAAA
>JAADYY010000315.1 GCA_010092805.1 Chloroflexota bacterium
GCCGACGATCCCAGCGTGGGAAGCGCCGCCCCAGCAGCACCAACCCGCCCACCACCCCGATCATGATGGCGACGTGTGCCGGGTACAGCAAGCGCCCGCCGGTGAAGGCAAGCTGCTGCATCCAGCGGAACATGCCTGCGAACGCGCCCAACGCGATCACACCCAGCACCAGCGCGATCTGCCAGCCCTGCGCCCGCCAATCGATCCGACGGATGCCCACCCCGTACCCCAGCAGCGCCAACCCAGCGATCAGCGTGAACACGGCATAGGTCGCGGTCGTCAATGGAACGGTCGCCAACTGCGCCCAGTACGAGGTATACAGGTGCGGCAGTTGCGCCAGGGTGGCGCGCAGCGGCTGCGGATCGGCGGCGAACAGCCAGGCGTCGGCGTGCTGATGCGTGTTGATCCCCAGCGGATCACCGTAATTCACCAGCCCCCACAGCAGCCAGGGGCCGAGGATCACCGTGAGCGGCAGCCCGATCAACAGGCCGTCACGGAGCAGGCGCGGGAGTCTGCCGCCGTGCGCGCGCCAGTCGATCAGCAGCGCGACGCCAACGCCCGGCGCGATCAGCAGCGCGTTGATCTTCGCCAGCCCGGCCAACCCCAACAGCGCTCCGATCAGCAGCCAGCGCCACACCGTCGATCCGCGCTTGAGCAGGGCGAGCGTCTGCCACGTCGCTAAGCTGGCAAACGCGACGGCGGCGCTGTCGTTGGTGACATAGCTGCTGAGGTGCAGCATCGTCGGCAGCAGCGCGCCGATGGCCGTCGCCGTGAGCGCCCATGACTGCTGCTCAAAGACCTCACGCGCCGCGCCGTACAACCCGATCACCGTGAGAACGCCGAACCCCACCGAGACGATCCGTGCAGCCCGCAGCGCCGCGACCAGTTCCGGCCAGGCGAACGCGATCTCGTCGCGCCCGTGCAGGTAGACGTTCTGGTTATCGCCGCGCCGCACCGGATCATGCGGCCAGTACCAGCGGTTGCGGACGGTCACCTGCGTATGCGTCCAGACGGCGTCGCCATCGAAGTGCGGCGCATCGATCAGCCGCAGAATCTGTGCGGTGATCCAGTAGGCCAGCGGCGGCTGGCCGCTCGCTTGCCGGGTGCTGTTGGTGCGGTAGGTGTCGCGGTCGGGGAGCTGATTGTGGGTATAGAGATGGAGCGCGTAATTGAAGTGGAGCGGCTCGTCGCTGCCCTCCATGGCCGCTAGCGAGCGGGCATGAACCAGACTCCCGGCGATGAAGACGATCAGGAGCAAGAAAAAACGACCGTGCTCGCGGAGCAAACGGTCGTTCATGTGGGTTTGATCAGGGCCAGCACGTGGGCCAGCCGCTTGAGATCACGCGAGAGCAGCCCCGCGATGTGCCGCCCGCAGCGGACAAGGAAATCGTAGCGCTCCGCCTCCGGGTAGGCTTGCACGGCATTGCGCAGCGCCGCCGCCAGCAGCTCATCCGCCGAGACATCCTTCGCGCCCAGCACCAGCCGGAAATAATCGAAGCGCTGCGTGAACTGGTAGATCTCGTCCGGTGTGCACAGGCTCACCTCGCTGAGGCTGAGCGGCGGGCGCGGCGGCAAACTGTGGATGAGGGTGCCGTTGTTGCGGAAACCGACGTTGATCACGCCGATCTCGACGGGCACCATCCGGTTTTCGCGCTGGTCGATCAGCGTGTTATGGTCGATGCTGGCCGCCATCACCAATTCGCGCGCCAGCGGGTCATCTTCCACACGGATGGCGTAGATCAGGCCGATGGCATAAGCGATCTGCGCATCATCCAGCGGCACCTTGACGAACGCCCCAAAATGATGGCTCTCCTCGATGCGGCTGCCGCGCGTGCCACAGTCAAAGCCGCTGGTGCTGGCGCGCAGCACCCGCCCGACGATTGGTTGCTCCTGTACATCCATATGCTGCCCCCGCTGATCAACGCTACGCCCGCAGCCGGAATTGCTGCTTGCGGTCACGGGCCATATCTTTCGACATCAACTTGTTTGACTCTTCGGGTATCACATGGTTATTGAGCATCTCGATGCGGATGAGCTGCTCAAGCTGCTGCTTTTCGCCGGCGCGGATGTAGGCGAGTTCATCCGCCCGCGTGAGCGCATACGGATACCGTTTGCGCCCTTGAATCGTGCACTGCGCCAGCACCAGCGCCTGAATCTCTTCGACGGCCAGTTCATCGCGTGCCACCCACAGCGGCAGATCGATGCGGACGATGTTGGGCACCGCCCGCGTCTCGGAAACATTCAGGTAAAAGAACGCGATCTCGAAATCTGCACCCTTGCGATCTTTGTATTCACGGTTCTGCGGCGAATTCTGCACCATGATCGCCGAGCGCTCGCCGGGGTCAAGCACGTGCTCAAACAGCCGCGCGTCGGTCAACCCCTCTAGATCACCGTTTGTCTTCAGGTTGTCGTCGGTGATGTCGCCTTCGTTCAGGCGCATCAGGTGCAGCAGGCTGATCACATACGTGCTGCGCGAACGATCCAGGTAGCCCAGCAGCGACGCCCCGGCGTCGTGCAGCCGCTCCAGCGCATCCATGTAATCGCGCTCGATCTGCACGGCGTCGGCGATATCGGACCCACCAAAAAATTTGAGCAGGCCGCCATCGTGCAGCGCCACCAGCGGGCGCGCTTCCTGGCGCAGCTCCCAGCCCCACAGCGCCAGGGTTTGCATCTCGGCCAGCGAGCGCCGCGCATTGATCGTCTGGTTGTTGACGGCGCGCCCGTCCTTGTCTTGCAGCGCAGAGGGGCTGTAGGCCAGCGTCGGCTGTGAGAATTGCGCGGGCAGGCGGCTAACGCCGTGATAATACACAAACGCCCCCACGTTGATCAGGTAGTAGGGCGCGGGCGCGTGCTGATCTGGGTAGATCTGCGAGCCATCGACGGCCAGCAGGGTGCCCTCTGGCGGCGGCGCGACCGCCGAGCCAACCCCGCAGATGATCTCGGAGAACGGGCGCGGGAGCGGGGCCGCCCCACGATAACCGCTCACGCTCGATTCGCGCACCAGCCGCACCCGGTCATGAATGGGGTCAAGTTCAGTATGGGCAAAGAACAACTCCAGCGCGTGCTGGAGTCGGTTGCTCGCACTCTGGTAGCCGTGGCCCAGAAAACGACCCATCGTTTGCACTTGCTCGTAAACCTTGCTGAATTCGAGCGCCACCCCGCCCCTCACTTTACAGACGTGCTATTGCTTTATTTTAAATTAAGGTTAGCACCGACGTTCTACTACGTCAAGGGGCGTGTTTTGTCAAGGGGTTTGTTTCTGTTACGCCGGTTCGAATCGGCAAACC
>JAADYY010000316.1 GCA_010092805.1 Chloroflexota bacterium
AGCAGCCATTCCAGTTCATCTTCGGTGAGATTATCGAACAACTCGATACCGTAGAGATCTTTCATGAGATCATTCATGCACGTTTACCTGTTGATCCGTGTAGACGATAAGACGATGTGGAGTGTACACCGCCGATCCGCGCGCGCCTACCGCGTCTTTGACCAGGATCGGCGGGTTGTCGGTGACACAGTGTAACGATCAGTAGGGGCCGTAGGCGGTGCCCGTCTCGCCACGCCCGATCAGAATGAAGACCTGCCCGGCGCTGCCGTCGAGCAGCAGTGCGCCGCCCTCAAAGCGCTGAAGCGACAATGAGACGGGCTGTTCTGGGGTGCGCGCCAAACCCAACGTCTCGCGGATGCCAGGGATCGCCCGCCAGACCGCGCCGAAACCACCTTCGGGCATCCGTAAGCCTTCCGGCACGGGCACCGACCAGCCCTGTTCCGGCGGCGCAAACGGCGCGTACCAGTACGGCCCACCGACAGCCCCTTCCGGCGCAATCGACCAGATTTCGCCGCTGGGCAGCCAGTACATCACGCCGCGCTCGTAAAGCTGCGTGGTGCCCACGTAGGGCGCAATCGGTTCGCCCGCACAGCCGAGCGCCTGCTGGGCGGCTTCGTTCTGAGTCCAGTTTTCGCCGAACAGTGGCGCGGGCGGGATCGCGCAGCCACCCGCCGCTAACGCCGGCACCGGGGTCGGGGGCGAAAACTGCGCCGCCGCGTCCAGGGCGGGCGCGCCACCGTCTTCGCCCGCTGCGGCCACAAACACGCCGACGTAAGCCGTCGGCTGCGCGGTGGGGAGGGGCATCTGTACGGGCAGCGTCGGGCGGCTGGCGATCCGCGTGGCTTGGCGGGCAGCTTCGCCCGGCGTCGGGGACATGAAGACCGTCGCCAACAATTTCGCCTGCGGGCGCTCGACCGCCGGGGTCGGCGTTTGCGGCGCGGCGGTACACGCGCTGATGGCACCGATTAGCGCCAAGAGCGCGATCAGGCGACGAACCTTGAGCGCCATCGTCATCGTGGGCAATCCTCCGGGATCGATAGGCTGCCGACCGGGAAATTCTGAAAACTCCCGTTTTCGAGTTGGGTGTACCAGCCATAACGGATGGTGTGGCTGCCCGGCGGGCGCGGCAGCGTGTAGACATCGCGCACCACTTCGCCCGGCAGCCACGTCGTCAGCGGACGCCACCCATAGACGGGTGCCGAGCGGTCGTCCTGAGCAATTCGGCGCTCACGGGAGTCGATGAGGTGAACGAACACGCTCAGGTCACGCGGCGGGGTGGCGGGCGCGTACCACGCAACACGCATAATCACCCGGTCACGCGGGCAACTGACCTGCATTTCGCTGATACCAACGCCCACCTCTGGGATAATCTCCGTGCGAAGGGGCACACCTGCGGCGCGTTCAGGTTGCGTATCGATCTGGATCAGATCTGGGGCAATGGCACGCAGGTAAACGGGCTGGTGGAGCCGCGCTTCCCACCAATCCAGCGATTGGTTGAAGAAGGTATACGGCGGCGTGACCAACCGGCCTTCAGCGAGCAGGGCCGCAAAATCCGCCTGATGATCGACGAGGCGCAAATCGGGCAAATCGCCGCGCACAGCCTGCGCAAACCCGACAGCGAAGTAGCGCGGCCCCCACGCGAGCATCAGCGCGGCGTCGTCGGGCACCGTCTGCGCCAGCGCGATAGTCTGCAAGCCGCGCGGGTCGCTGGTCAGGTTGTCGATGAAGAGGTGGTTGTCGGTTTCCAGCGCAATGCCCAGCAGCAGCGCGGCCAACGGCGGCACCCCCCGCTGCGTGATCAACTGGAGCAGGTGGCGCGACCGCATCAAGGCGGCGTAGCGGATGCGCACATCGGCCAATGTGTGGCGGGCCTGCGAAAACAGCCAGTCGGCCAGCAGCAGCCAGCCCAACACCAACGACAGCGTGGCGGGCAGAATCAGCGCGGAGAGGATGTCGGTGTACAGGAACACATGAAACAGATACGGCACCGCGCCGTTGAGCGCCAGCGTGATGGCAGCGCGGCGATACCGCTGCACCCCGACGATCAGCCCGGCCACGCCCAACAGCACGCCCGGCAGCGTCAGGTCACTGATGATCACGTAGTTGACGCGGTGGAAATTCTCCGCCAGCGCCAGAAACGAATGCGGCAGGCCGACAAAGCCCGTCGCCTCCCGCCCGATGAATTGATCCCAGAACCCGGCCAGCGTCCCCGGGTCGCCATAGACCCAGGCCGCGCCCATCCAAGCGCGCAGTGGCAGGTACAGGTATGGCACCAGCCCGGTCAACCCAATGCCCAGGCAGATCAAGAGGGTGCGGCGCAGGTGGCGCGGTTCTTTGTTGAGAAGCGGCCACACTGCATAAATCAATGCCGGGGCGGCCAAGATGATCGCGCGATGATGGGCCACCCCGATCCCGCCGACGAACGCCAGCCAATAGACGCGGTGACGAATGGGGGCGCGCCACAGCGCCAGCAGCAGCAGCACCAGCAGAATCACCAGGCCGAAAGTGTAGATCTCAGCGATAACCTGATGAATCCACACCGTGCGCGTGAGGCCGTAGAGCACCATCACCGCCGCCGCCGCGATCAGGTGGCCGGTGAGATGCGCGCTCAGGATGTAGAGCAGTGCCAGCGCCACCAACCCCCACAGCAGCGAGACCAGCGCCGGAGCGACCACCGCATCGACGCCGAGCAGCCGCAGCGCATCGACGAGGAGGTTGCCCGTCATCACATAGAGCGGGTAGCCCGTCGCGTGCAGCGTGCCCCACACATTCAGCACGATCTGCGTTTCGCCCACGTCGCGCATGAAGTAGTTTTCCGGCGTCGTGGGCGTCTCTTCCGCCCCGCTGGGGATCGTCTGGAGGGTGGGTAGATACGCAACGATCAGCAATGCGGCCAGCGCCCCCGCCAACCATAAGGTCCGGATGGGCAGTTCAGAGGCGAAGATCGCCCGTTGGCGTTTGAGTAGTCCTTCCATAGGGCCGATTATAGCCCAGAATCTACCATGATTTAACGGAGGGGCAGTTGGGTTGCCATGCCTTTTGTTGGCCGTACAAATCTTTAATGTTTCGTTGTATAATTAACGGCAAATTCAAGGTACAATCGAGAATCTTTCTCACGCAGGAGCTGAACACAATGCGTGTTTCCGTATTACAGGATCAACTCGCCAGAGGGCTGGGGATCGTCAGCCGGGCGGTAGACAGCCGCCCAACGATGCCGGTGATGGCGAACGTCGCGCTGGCGACCGACGATTCACAGCTCCGGCTTGCCGCCATCAACGACAAGATGAGCATCACCACCTATATCGGCGCGAAAGTCGATGAAGCTGGCGCGATCACGCTGCCCGCCAAGACGCTCAACGAGCTGGTCAACAACCTCTCACAGGAACATGTTGATCTGCGGCTGGACGACAAAACCCAGACCGTCAACGTGCGCTGCGGCATGACCGTCTCGAATATTCGCGGCATCAGCGCCGATGAATTCCCGCTCATCCCCGACAGCGGCGACCCAGATGTGCTGGTGCCAGGACAAACGCTGCGCGAGATGATCAACCAGACGGTGTTTGCCGCCGCCCGCGAAGAGACGCGCCCGATTCTGACAGGCGTCTATACCCACTTCGACGGCCCCACGCTGACCCTGGCCGCCGCCGACGGTTACCGGCTGGCGGTGCGCACAGCACAGCTCGAACACAGCATCGAAGGGTCGGCGGAATTGGTCGTCCCGGCCAAAGCGCTCGTCGAAGTTGCGCGCATCATCGCGGATGATGATACCGTCGGCATCACCCTGCCCGGCGAACGCGCTCTGGTGCTGTTCTACACCCAGAATACGGTGATCTCGTCGCAGCTTCTCGACGGCAAGTTCCCAGATTTCGGCGCAATCATCCCGAAGCGCTACACCACCTCGACCGTCGTCTACACCTCGGATTTGCTGCGGGCGTGCAAGCGCGCCGAGATCTTCGCCCGCGACAGCAACTACAGCGCCCGGATTGTGGTGCAGCCCGCCACCGCCCCCAACGAACCCGGCGAGGTGCGCGTGACGGGCAAGAGCGCCGAGCGCGGCGACAACGAGGGGATGGTTGATGCGTCGGTGGAGGGCGAGGCGATTGAAGTGGCGTTCAACATCCGCTACTTGATCGACGTGCTCAGCGTGATCGACGACGAGCGCGTGATCATCGAAAGTATGGGCGCGGCGTCGCCGGGCGTGCTGCGGCTGGAAGACCGCGACGACTTCATCCACGTGATCATGCCGATGAGCGTTACCAAATAGACGCATCCTGCCCAATCTACAGCGCGCGCCTCCGGCAGATCATCACTTCGCGGGTGATCCGCCGGAGTTTTTTGATCCCGCCGACCTGGATCGGATTCCTGGCAAAAAGCGTGCTACATTGGAATCAGATGCTGTTGGTCAATCGATTTGATTGTGTTTTGGCCCGCATCCCCCTGCCCCTGCTCCCGAACGCTGACGCTGGGAGCAGGGGCGAAAACTG
>JAADYY010000317.1 GCA_010092805.1 Chloroflexota bacterium
GTTCGGGAGCAGGGGCAGGGGGATGCGGGCCAAAACACAATCAAATCGATTGACCAACAGCATCTGCTCCACGCTTGCCACAGATACAGCCTTTGAGATGTGGCAACATCTAATATTCAGGAGACAAATCATGACGGATACACCCCTTACGCAATCGCTTGAGTATGCACGCGCTAATCAAGCGCGCTTGCTGGAAAAATTCTACGAATTCCTGCGCATCCCGTCCGTGAGCACCGATGCCGCGTACCAGCCGGATGTCCACCGCGCGGCGGAGTGGCTGGTGGCGGAACTGGAACGCCTGGGGTTCGATGAGTGCGCGGCCCTGCCCACAGACGGCCACCCGGTGGTGTATGGGGAGTGGCTGAAGGCGGGCGACGATCAGCCGACGGTGATCATTTATGCGCATTATGATGTGCAGCCGCCTGACCCGCTGGCGTTGTGGCAGACACCGCCGTTCGAGCCGGAACTCCGCGATGGCAAGCTGTATGCACGCGGCGCTATCGATGACAAGGCGGGCGTGTGGGGCAATCTCATCGTCTTTGAGGCGCTGTTGCAAACGACGGGCGCGCTGCCATTCAATGTCAAGGTGTTCTTTGAGGGGGAAGAGGAAAGCGGCTCGCCCAGCATGGCACCGTTTATCACGGCGAACCGGGAACGGCTGGCCGCCGACCTTTTGATCATCAGTGACGGCGGATGTTTGCCGCCCACCCCTGAGATCATCTATTCGGCGCGTGGGATCATCTCCGCTGAGGTGACGGTCACCGGGCCGGAGCATGATTTTCATTCCGGTTTGGGCGGCGGGGTCTTGCATAATCCCGTCCACATGGTCGCCAAGATCATCGCTTCGTTCCACGATGACAACGGGCACATCCGCATCCCCGGCGCGTATGACGGCTCGATCCCCATGACTGAGGCGGAACGCCAGAAATTCGCCGCCACCGAAGACCGCACCATCCAGATGATCAAGCAGTCCCTGGGCGATTTCCGGGTGTGGGGCGAACCGGGGTTCGGTTTCATGGAGCGCAGCGCCCGCACCAGCCTGGATGTCAACGGGGTTTACGGCGGGTATCAGGGCGACGGCGTGAAGACGATCATTCCCGCTAAAGCCGGCTTCAAGGTCACGATGCGACTGGCCCCCGGCCAAGACCCCCACGACATCGCCCGCAAACTGGAAGCGCATGTGATGGGTTTTGCCTGCGACACCGTCGATATTGCAGTCAAGATTGGCAAGCAGGCGGGGTGGGGCGTGCTGATGTTGCAGGATGGCCCCATCATCGACGCGCTGGATCGCGCTTATCAAGCCGGGTGGGGCCAGGCCATCGACTTCACGCGGACGGGCGGGTCGATTCCGATCATGGGGATGTTCCAGCGCGAGCTGAACCTGCCCATCACCGTGATGGGGTTTGGGTCGGGCGCGTTGGCGCACGCGCCTAATGAGCACCTGCTGCTGGATTATTTCCAGCGCAACATCGACACGGCCATTCACTTTTATCACGCCCTGCCGCAAGCGATCAGCGGGTGAAGTCACCGGGGGCTGCACAGCCGTCGGCTCGTGAAAATTGGGGCAAGCTGCTCTTGATACGGACGCAGACTTGTGTTCAAATTGATCAATAAACGAGAGAGCCATCAGATAAAAGCGATGCCCGATCACCCGAAGCCTGTGCACACCCCACCCACCCACCAGCCCATCCACCCGCTGGAGTGGGCCAATGTTCCCTACTTCAGTGGCTTACCGGATTGCACCCTGAAACGGATTGCGGCGGCGGCGCACCGCCACTGTTATCAGGCGGGCGCGGTCATCTTCAACGAAGACGACGACTGCGCCGGCCTGCACATGATCGCGGATGGGTTGGTGCGCATCTACCGCGTCAACGCCGAGGGGCGGCTGCACACGCTGAGCCTGCTGCGTTCGCCTTCGACATTTAATGAGGTGGCGGCGGTTGACGGCGGGCCGAACCCGTTCAACGCCGTCGCGGTGACCAACGCCGAGGTGCTTGTGATCCGGCATGTGACTCTGCTCAACCTGATGGCCGCCGAGCCTGATCTGCTCAACAACACAGTGCAGACGCTCGCCCGGCTCAACCGCGAATACATTGAGCGGCTGGAAGACATGACTTTCCGCACGATTCCGTCGCGGCTGGCGAAACTGTTCCTGCACGAGACAACCTACGCCGATCAAATCGCGGAGACGCCGTCGCAGCTCACGCAGGAAGAGATCGCCGCGATTCTGGGCACCACCCGCGAGGTCGTGGGGCGGGCGTTGCGCAGCCTGATGAACGCCGGGCTGCTGCGCCGCAAAGGCCGCCACGTCTACATCGTGGACCGGGTGGGGTTGGAGTATCTGGCCGAAACCAACATGATGCCCGAACCCCTCGTCGAGCGCTGAGCAGCAGGGGGAGATTAGCCGGAGTTAAATTTTCGATGATCCGCGCGGATCAGTGAGGACAACCGGGTTAATCTCACTTTTCCGAATCCAACAAAAGTAGCAGACGCCGCCGGTAAACTGCTGTACAGTTCAGGCACAACAGAGCAGCAAATACACGATAACTTGAGGAGTGACTCACCATGACCCACATCATTACCAGCCTGTGCCTGCGCGACGGTGCCTGCGTGGAAGTTTGCCCGGTGGAATGCATTGTGCCCGGCCAGCCGGAAAACGAATGGCCCTGGTACTTCATCGACCCGGACACCTGCATCGACTGCGGCGCGTGCGTGCCGGAATGCCCGTATGACGCCATCTTCATCGAAGAAGAGGTGCCGGACGAATTCGAGCTGGCCGCCGGCCAGAAGTACGTGCCGTTCGACACCAAGGTTGAGGTGGAAGCCGCGGGCGGCGAGGTCATCGACCTGACCGAAGACATCGCCCCCAATTACGACTTCTTCTCGAAAGGCCCCGGCTACGACGCGCTCGGCTAGCGCGCGGATTGGCTGAAACCGACAATCCCCCGGCCCGCCGCTGGGGGATTTGTTGATCGGCCCGCGCGTCAGGTGAACAGGACGTGCTGCTCCAGAAAGGCCAGCGTCGCACGGAAGTAGGCGTCGATGGTCTCTGGCCGCCGCCAGCCGTGCCCCTCACCCTCAAACAGGTGATATTCGTGCGGCACGCCGCGCCGTTTGAGCGCCGCCACCAGCGTATCCGCCTGCGCCTGCGGCACCACATTATCGTCGGTGCCCTGAAACACGATCAGCGGGTCAACGATCTGATCGACACGAAAGATTGGCGAGCGCTCGCGGTACAGATCAGCGGCCTGGGGCAACGGGCCAAGCAGTGTATCGCTGTAGCGCGCCTCGAACTTGTGCGTGTCGAACGCCAGCGTGAACTGATTGCTGATCCCGTAAGAGCAAAC
>JAADYY010000318.1 GCA_010092805.1 Chloroflexota bacterium
AGTTTTCGGCGGCGCGCGTCCTCAACATCTGTTGAGGACACCTCCAGCAGATTCTGAATGTAGCGCATCCCTCAGCCTTGCCTTTCGCTCTTCTTCAGTATGAAGTAGTGACCAGACTCACCGCCTCGCGAACCAGCAACAGCGCACTCAACACCGCCGACCGTACGATAAGCTCTGGACTATACAGCGATTTCCCAATCCACAACGGCGGGTAGGGCGGTTCGCTGTGCATTGCCAACCAGGCTGCGCCATGCTGGAGAATTTCCAGTGGCACCTGACCGCCTTGTCGCTGCCACACCGTGAGCGCCTGCAGGCAGTAGGCGGTTTCTTCAGCCGTCGGCATTTCATAGTAACCCCAACCGCCGCCTGCCGACTGTGTCTCCAAAATCCATGCGATTGCGCGTTCAATCGGTTCGTAATCCGCCGCTGTTTGTGCGGCGTGGTCACCAAACGCACAACACGCGATCACGGCGTGGGTGGTGGTGTAATACGGCGAGGCGTGCCACTTGTCGAACCATGCCCCCTGTTCAGACTGCATCCCGGTGAGAAATGTCTTGATCTTGCGCACCGACGGATGATCTGGCGCGAACCCCGCCTGCGCTAGCGCCCCCAGCGCGTGAATGTTGACGCTGATCGACGGATTCGACTCGATGAGATAGCAGCGATAGTGCGTTTCAGACTCATAAGCCAGCACACTGTCAAGGTCCGGCGAGCGCCCGAACGCCGTGAGTACATCATAAGCGACAGTCGTGTCATCTGCGTCTTTAGGTGTGTAAAATGCCGAAAAGCCAAGCCCTTGACCAGGCACCCAGGCCCGCTCCAAATAATCGAGGTGCGGTTGGCAAGCGGCCAGCACATCCGCCGGAAGCTGTTTTTGCACCAGGCTCAGATTCCACAGCACCCAGGCGCGCTCAAACACATCAAACGGCGACACAAACGGAATCCCGTCATTTTCCGTTGCCACTTGGCGCAGATAGGCCAAAGCGCGTTCGTCGCCGGGCTGCGCTGTCAGCGCAAAGAAAGCTGTCGATGCTGGGCTGTTCCCCACCGAGCCGTTGGCTTCTTGCAGGCGTGGCACATCCAACAGATGCAACCCATCGGGGCCAGCCATTTCTGACGAGAATGCAGCGGATACGTGGCGGTTGATCATGCCGCCGGGGAGCGCGGCGATTTTGGCTGACCGTTTGCGAATGAGTTTTTCGAGCGTGCCGTTGCCGTTGTATTCATACACCCCGAGCCGCTGCGTTTCTTCCAGCAGGGTGGGCACAATCATTTCGAAGCCGACGGTCTCACCGTTGGGATCATCGTGCAACCCTTTGAGCGCTGGCTTCAAAGTGGCGCGCGCCCGCTCCAACCTAGGCTGATCAGTTTCATTGCCGTAGTACGCCAATGCGATCATGGCTGCAAGGGTGCAAATCAGACGATCATGATGATAATGTGGAAAACGGGCACCCCAACTGCCATCCGCGTGCTGATTCCCGCGCAGCCACGCGACAGCCGCCGCACTGATCGATGCGTCCAAAGGGGCAAGCCGGGCAAACCACGCCGTATCATACGCGGTGCTGCTGATGCGCCCCGGCCCAATTTGTGCCAGGAGCGCGTGCAATTCGTCCTGAATCTGCATGGTACTCAATTCCTCTGCTATTCCACTAAATCCTGCAACCGATTGACGACTCATTGCGTTTCGGATGATGATTCGGGTAGTTCAACCTGCGTTGCGGCGTACCAGAATCCCCCGCTGGCGTGCTGCTCACCGATGCCAAAGACCTTGTCTCGATTGATTTCATAAAAGGCGCGCATCTGCGCCCAAGCATCTGCGCTCAATTCGGCGTAATCGGCCTCCGCCGCGCGCCGACCAAACAGGTGATCATAGAGAATGGCGCGGAGCTGCGCTTCGCTGATGTAGGGCGACGGGCTGACTGTGAAATACAGATCTTCATCTCCAGTGGCGAGCAGCGGCATATCGAACGCTGCAAATTTCTCGAACCCGATGAACAACCCGACCGGGGGCAAAATGTCGCCGTAGTACAACTCAACGAGCGTTTGCTTGTCCGGCACTTGCCCGTGTTCCGCGTGATACTTCACCGCAAGTTCGGCAGTGGATTGCACTGCGTCCTGCGCGAACACACCGTAATACAAACGCGGCCCCGACCGCCCACGTGTTTCTGCGCCGATTTGGTCGAACAGGTCGCTCAGGTAGGCGTGTGGAGTCTCCGCGAGGTAGCGGCGATAATCCCCGTAAAACCCCACACGCACATCATAGGCGGTGTAGAACTCGACAAAATCTGGATGGGTCACCAAGCGCTCCATCCCTTCAACAGCTACTTGCAGATAGGCCGCGCCGCGCTCCAGAATGTCTGGCCCGAAAACCGGCGTCAGCAGCGGTTCCACACCGTGATCGAAGCACATCCGGTAGATCTCGATGTGGCGTCGCCCGGCTATCTCGAGATAACCGTCGAGCGACTGCGCCGCTCCTGTGTGTTCGAGTAAGAACCAGCGGCGCGTGCCATTGATCGGAAAAACGCAGGTTTTTGGCCCAGCAGCCCGCATCAGGTCAGCAATCGCGCTGCTCGGTAGGTTACGAAACTCATTCCA
>JAADYY010000319.1 GCA_010092805.1 Chloroflexota bacterium
AAAGAGGGGCACCGAATGCCCCTTTTTTGATCGCGTTTTCCGGCTCTCAGCAAATCATCAATCCATTGTGATCAGCGCCGCCACAACCTGAAAACCGCATAGGAAACCGAAAACCGTATGGCAACCCGCAGCCCCGGCACGCCGCTGATCGGCTATGGCGCGGGCAGTGGAGTCGGTGTGGCGGGCACATCCCGCGCAGCGATGGGCGGCGCAGCGGTGACGGCGGTTGTTGTGGTTGGCGTGAGCGTTGGTGTGGGAGTCGCTGTCGGCGGTGGTGTGCGCGTCGGGGCCAAAGTGGGCACCAGCGGCAGCGTCAGCGACGGTGAGGGCGGAATGGTCGGCGGCGGCAGTTCCGTCGGGGCGAGGACGGGCACATCCACCGCGATGCGCAGCGCGGCAGGCGAGAACCCGGCGCAGACGAAATCCGTCTGCTGCCCCCAACCTTGCGCGTCGCCCTCCAGCAGAAAGCGCAGCCACGCGCTCGTCGTGTCCCGCGCATCGACAACCAGCGCAACCCCCGCCGGCACCGACGAGATCACCTGAAACGCCGGGGCCGGCCCAGCATACAGAGTCGCCGGGTCGGCGAGCGCGGTGCAGGTTGGCGCGACGGTGTCAATCACAAGCTGCTGCTGAATCGGCGTGCCGGTTTCATCCTCGGCGCTGAGCATGAGCGCGAGCGGCCCGGTCGCAATCCCCCCGACGGTCAGTTCGCCCTGCGCGCCGTAGACATCGCTGAGCGGGTCGGTGGTGAAGCCATCCAGCCCGGCGATGCGCACATTGACCGCGCGCGCCACCTCCCAGCGCAGCGTCAGCGACTCGGCGACATAGCGCCGCAGCGAGGGCGGTTCGGCGGTGAAACTGCGCACTCGCAGCGGGATTTCGACACGTACCGTGTGGCTGGCCGCCGCCTGATCGTCGCCGCGCACCGCCGCCAGGCTGATCGTCACGTCGCCGGAGAGCGTGCTGGTATCCAGCAGCAAGCTGTCTGCCGCCGGGTCGAGGGTCGGTTCGAGCGGCAGGCCATTGACGGCCACCACCAACGACTCGGCGTTGCTCACCGCCCACTCCAAGCCGATGGGCGTGCCCTGCAGCACGATGCCCTCGCTAATCTCGAAGCGGTCGATCTCTGGCGGCGCGGGTTGCAAGATGACCAGCAGCGCAAAAAACAGCAGCGCCAACAGCGCCAGCCCCAGCCCACCGAATACATACGTTGACCAGAACGGCAGCGGCGGCTGATCGAGCAGGTAGCCGCGTACGGGCACCAGATAAGCGGCGCTGTCACACGAGCGCGCGATCACATCGAAGGGGTAGCGGCGCGGGTCGCCAAAGACACGTCTGCGGCTGGCGCGCACCTGGCCTTCGGCGCGCAGCCGTTGGCCGGGTGCCAGCGTCACCTGGGGGTTCGGGAAGGTGTAGCGCAGCCGGTGCCCATAATCACGGCCCATCAGGCGCAGCGTGAGGGGGCTGCTGCCCTGGTTGTGCAGGTGCAGCAGAAACCGCCCGCCGCGCTCAATGTCACGCTGCTCCAGCGCCATGCCAAAGCCACCAAAAGGTAACACGCGTAACTGCGCTTCAGCTTTGAGCTGGCGGCTGGGGTCGCTGTTGGGCCGCACGGTGATCTGCAAGGGGTAATCGCCGGGGGCGCTGTCGCTGCGCCGCGTCGGTTTGAAGTTGATGACGACCTCGGCGTTGTCGCCCGGCTCCACCGCCACTTCGTGCCGGTCCACGCGCACCCACGTCGGCGGCAAGCCCATCACCCCCACGCGGTAATGCTCGGTCACCTCACTCGTATTCGTAATCCACAGGTTGGCGGAGATATGCGCGCCGGGTGCCACCGGCTGGTCTGGGCCTTCGAGTTGGATGTGGTAGATCGAGTCGGCCAGTTCGATGCGCTGCGTGGTATCCTGCGGGAGACTAATGGGACGGGTGGGGGTTTCGTCCTCGTCGTGATAGATCAAACGCAGCACCCCAATCGTAATCTCTTCGCCGCCGTACAGCAACTGCGGCGCGTTGCCGCGCAGCCGCGCCCCGTCGACAAATGTGCCGTTGGCCGAGTCGAGATCAGTCAGATAGACGCCATCATCAGCGTGTGTGATGCTGATGTGGTAGCGCGAGATAGTCGTGGTGTCCAGCTCAAGCGTGTTGCCGCTCGAACGCCCAATCGATACGGTGGGTTGTTCCAGCAGATAGGTCTCGAACCGCCCTTCCGGCCAAAAAACATCCAGCCGCCCGTAGGCCATAAGCAGGTTCCTGATCGCAACGAGTCAAATGCATATTGTAGACCCCACCCGCCCAATTTGGCAACGCTGGCCGCGCGAAGGGTGTATTCGGATTCGGGGGCAAGCAAGGCACGCGGCCCTCACCCTCAATCCCGCTCTAGAAGCCACCGGCAACCCTGCCTGCGGCCCTGGGAGCGGGACTTCAACCCGTGTTTCGCGCCCCTCAGGGAGCAGGGGCCGGGGATGAGGGCCACACAGCCAGCCGATCCATTCGCCCCCATTTCCGAATGCCCCGACTCGACTTCGGGGTGTGGTGGTGGCACAATTGCGTTGTATCTGCGCAGCTATCACGAAAGGACCATCGGTATGCGCCCAGGGTTATTTACACTGTTGTGCCTGATCATGGTGGGTGGGGTGCTTCGCGCCCAGGATGCCCCCGCCGACATCCCCCTCATCCCGTACGAGAGCGCGGACTTCGCCCTGCAAGCCTTGCGCCCCGACGGCTGGACGCAGGCGGCGGCGGGGGTCTTTGCGCGCGCCAGTTCGCCCACCGACTCAACGGTGATCCTCATTCAGAGCGCCACCGCCCCACGCGCGGCTTATGAACAGAGCCTCGCGCCGCAGTTGCTGCTCGACGCCTTCCCCGCCCCCGACGCTCAGTTGATCACGGCAGCGTTCGCCTGGGATCTGTATCGGGTGGACATCAATGCTGCCGGGCAGCAGATCACTGTGAGCGTCGCGCTGGCTGCGACCGAAGCCGATGACCGGACGTATGCGGTGCTGCTGCAATCGACGCCCGACGATCACGACACCCTGCGCGAGCAGATCTTCCTACCCGTCGTCGAATCGGTCGTGGCGTGGGCACCGGAAGCGGTGGCGACCGCCTACACCAGCGAAGACGTGACCTTCAGCAGCGGCGACCTCTCGCTGGCTGGCACGATTACGATCCCGCCCGGTGACGGCCCGTTCCCGGCGGTGGCGGTGGTCTCTGGCAGCGGCCCCAGCCTACGCACTGGATCGCTGCTGCCGTTGGCTGATTTCAATGTGTACACCACGCTGGCCGATCATCTGTCGAGCAGCGGCATCGTCGTGCTCCGCTACGATGACCGGGGCGTCGGCGAGTCTGAAGGTGACCTGGCGACCGCGACTCTCGACGACCTGGCGCAGGATGCCAGTGGCGCTGTCGACTATCTGCGCAGCCGCGCCGAGGTTGACCCAGCGCGCGTCGGCCTCATCGGCCACAGCGAGGGCGGCATCATCATCCCGCAGGTGGCCGCCAATAACGCCGCCACCACCTTCCTGATCGCGCTGGCCGGGCCGGCTGTCGACATGACGCAGGTGATCGCGGAGCAGAACCGGATGCTGTTTTCGGGCATGGGACTTGACGCCGAGACCGTCGACGCCATTGCGGCGCAGTTCCCGCTCATTCAAGCGGCCATCATCGCGGGGGACGACGACGCCATCCGCGCCGAGATCGCGCGGCTGCAAACGCTGCAAACCGGGGCCGAGCCGAGCGACACACTGATCAATGCCGGGGTCGCGCAGTTCAGGGCGCTCGACACCCTGGGGTACTGGACGTATGATGTCGCCGGGTATTGGCAGCAGGTCGGGGTGCCGGCGCTGGCGATCTTCGGTGGCAGGGATACGCAGGTGAGCGCGCCACAGAGCGCCCCCGCCCTGCAGGAACTGCTGGGCGATCAAGCGACCATCGTCACGTTCGAGGCCATGAATCACGTGCTGCAGGCCGCCGAGACCGGCTTGCCCAACGAGTACGCACAGCTCCCCGCCGAGATCATGCCAGAAGTGATCGACGTGCTGGTCGAATGGATCAACGCGCGGTAGGTCCGGCAGCGAAGCGCAATCCAGAAGCGCAATCCAGAAGCGCAATCCAATGGAACGCAAATGGCCCAGCACGAAGCTGGGCCACTTGCGGGTTGAGAACAGAGTGCGGGATTACAGGGTGTTGATGATGTTCGAGAAGATGTTACCGATGGCCGGGCCAAGCAGGGCCAGGATGACGATGACGACGATAGCGACCAGCACCAGGATCAGAGCGTATTCGACCAGGCCCTGACCTTCTTCACGAGGTTGATAGATCATGATGTCTCCCTAAAAATGACTCTGGATAACCGTTGGTCTCTTGCGACCTGAAATCATCGTATCATGATTCAATTGATCTTCAACGGAGGATTCGTGAAGAATTTGTGAAGGAATCTTTACATTCTTGGGCGCAATTTTACGTTAATGCTCTTGCAGGCAGCCGCACACAGTTTTATTGAGCCGCCCCCTTGAGCCGCGTCACGGCGGCGGCTCGTTGGGCAGCGCCTCCAGATGATCACCCAGTGCCGCGACTGCCG
>JAADYY010000320.1 GCA_010092805.1 Chloroflexota bacterium
AGATGTGTATAAGAGACAGCCGTCCGGCCTTGTCCCTGAACTTGTGTCACCACAGTTCGGCGGGAGGTTCGGCCCACCGCCCATTTTGCCGGACGGTCACTGCGACAGCATCCCCCCTGCCCGCCCCAGAGCGCGCGCCGCCGTTTGATTTTTGGCACCCCAGGCTAGCAAAATTAAAAGACAATTCTTATGCAACAGCATTTTCTTTGCATCCCGTCGGTGTGTTATAATAACCTAGATTAAAAACACCTTCTTTGTGGGAACTGTAGTCTAGAGTGAGCGCCAGCAACCGGCCACCTCATGGCTGCCGCTGGTGACGGAGGGAAAAGGTATCGTGCCGAATAAGATGGAACGCTTCACCCAGCGGGCGCGGCGCGTCCTGAGCTTGGCCCAAGATGAAGCTGAACGGATGCAGCACAATTACATTGGGACAGAACATCTGCTCCTGGGGCTGATCCGCGAAGATGGCGGTGTCGCTGGGCGGGTGCTGCGTGAACTGGGCTTAGACCAGCGCCGGGTGGAAGAAGCGGTCGAACGGATGACCCGCGCGACGACGCGCTCGACCAGCACCCAGCCGGAATTGTCGCCAGGTACCAAGCGCGTGCTGGAACTGGCGGTAGATGAAGCCCGCCGCATGGGGCATCACTACATTGGGACAGAACATCTGCTGCTCGGTCTGGTGCGTTTGACCGAAGGCGTAGCGATTGACATCTTGAAGCGTCTGGGCGTCAGCCCGGAAGAGGTGCGTCGCCAGACGCGCCGCGTGTTACAGGAGACCCCGGTGCAACCCAACCAGCCCCAACAGGAAGAGCAGCGCCCGCGCCCGCGCCGCCCTGAGGGTAAAACACCATTGGTCGATCAGTTGGCAACCGATCTCACGGCCCTGGCGCAAGAGGGCAAGTTGGACCCGGTTGTGGGGCGTGAAACCGAAATCGAGCGCGTGATTCAGGTGCTCAGCCGCCGCCGCAAGAATAACCCGGCGCTCATCGGTGAGCCGGGCGTGGGCAAGACGGCCATCGTCGAAGGGCTGGCGCAGCGCATCATTGACGGCGAAACCCCGCGCCCGCTGCTGAACAAGCGCGTGCTGCAACTTGATGTCGGCTCGCTGGTGGCGGGTACCATGTATCGCGGGCAGTTTGAGGAACGCCTGAAGCGCGTCATCGAAGAGCTGAAGACTTCCGACAGCATCCTGTTTATCGACGAAGTGCATATGCTGGTCGGTGCGGGTTCGGCGGGCAGCAGCGTTGATGCGGCCAACATCCTCAAGCCAGCCCTGGCACGCGGCGAACTCCAGTGCATTGGCGCGACCACGCTGGACGAGTACCGCAAGCACATCGAAAGCGATGCCGCGCTGGAACGCCGCTTCCAGCCGATCCTCGTCTCGGAACCGACGATTGAGGAAACCATCGAAATTCTCCAGGGCATCAAGGTGCCGTATCAAGAGCATCACAGCGTCGAGATCACCGACGACGCCATCGAGTCGGCGGCCAATCTGTCGGCCCGCTACGTGCCGGATCGCTTCCTGCCGGATAAGGCCATCGACCTGATCGATGAGGCGTCGGCCCGCGTGCGCATGTACAAGAGTCCAGAAGCGGCACAGGTGCGCCGCGCCGAAGAAGATCTGCGCCGCATCGATGATGACCTACGCATTATGGAAGAAGAGCAGGCCGACGCCGACGAACTGGAGCGGATGCGCTTCCAGCGCGAAAGCGTCGAGAGCACCCTGGAAGCGCTGCGTTCCGGCTGGAACATGGAGACCAACCAGCCGCGCCTTTCGGCGGAAGACATCGCCGAAGTCGTCGCCATGTGGACGGGTATCCCCACCATGCGGATTGCGGGCGAGGAAAGCGAGCGCCTGATGCACATGGAAGACGCGCTGCACCGCCGCATCGTGGGCCAGCAGGAAGCCATCGACACGATCAGCAAGGCCGTGCGCCGTGCCCGCGCCGGGCTGAAAGACCCGCGCCGCCCGATTGGGTCGTTCATGTTCCTGGGGCCTACAGGCGTCGGCAAGACGGAACTGACCAAGGCGCTGGCCGAATTCCTGTTCGGCAGTGAAGAAGCGCTCATCCAACTGGACATGAGCGAATTCATGGAGCGGCACTCGGTCGCGCGGTTGGTGGGTGCGCCTCCCGGCTATGTCGGTTATGAGGACGCCGGCCAGCTCACCGAAGCCATCCGCCGCCGCCCGTACAGCATCATCGTCTTCGACGAGATCGAAAAGGCCCACCCCGAAGCCTTCAACATGCTGCTGCAGGTGATGGAAGAGGGCACGCTGACGGATGCGCGCGGTCGCCGCGTCGATTTCCGTAACTCGATCATCGTGATGACCAGCAACATCGGCGCGGACACGATCCAGCGCGGCGCGTCACTCGGCTTCAACCTGCCGCGCGACGAAAATGTCGACGAGAAGGCCGCCTACGCCGAGATGCGCAAGAACGTCACCGATCAGTTGCGGCGCGCGTTCCGGCCTGAATTCCTGAACCGTGTCGATGCATCGGTCGTCTTCCGCGCGCTGACCCGCGACGAGATCAAGCTGATTGTGGACCTGGAACTGAACAAGGTGCGCGAGCGTTTGATCGAGCAGGCCATCACCATCGAGATGACCGAAGCCGCGCGCGAATGGCTGGCCGGCGAAGGCTACGACCCCGAATACGGTGCCCGCCCGCTGCGCCGCTTGATCCAGAATGAGGTTGAAGATCGCCTGTCGGACGGCATCCTCTCCGGCGAATTCACAATCGCCAGCGTGGTGCAGGTGGATGCCGCTGAGGAAGGTCTCAGCCTGAACACGGTCGATGACGAAGAAGAGTCGGACGAACCGCTGGAAGCGTCCGAGGTCTAGACGCCACACAGATCAGCGGGGGATGATCGCTGTGATGATCCCCCGCTGCTGAGCGCACCGACAACCGCGCCCCCGACGGCTGACCGCAGCACTGCGATCCGTCGGGGGCATGATCGATCTACTTATGCGCCGTCGTCGGGTTCAGCCGTCAGGCGCGCCGCCGCCGCCTCATCCGGATCGACATCAGTGAGCGCATCAGCAGACGCACTCGTTGGTGGCGCTGCGGGCATGGCCGCGCTCGCCGGGCGCATGGACGGCGGCAGGTAGGTTTGCACCTGCGCATCGAACGCCAACTGCTCCGAGTCGCTGGCTTCCGGGTTCACCGGGCCGAAGTTCGGCACACCAACCGCCGCCACCAACCCCAGAATCAACAGCGCCGCCGGAATCCACCAGTCGGCCAGCGGTGCGCTGGTCGCGGCGTAGTTCATGGCGATAAACAGCGCCAGCATGAAGAAAAACGCCGCCAGCGCGCTCCGTGATGATCGATCCAACATTGCTATTCCCCCTCCCATCGTGCCTATCGGCAGGCTGTGCCAAATTACAGCACATTACACAAAACAAATGACACTGCGATTATCTCACAAGCGCGGAGGAATGGAAAATTCTAGCGTTAGAGGCGCGTTACAGCGGCGGTGGCGTGCGGATAGAAAGCGGATAAAAAATGGGTGCAAATGGGTGCAGGCAGCAAACCTCAAGGCAGCGCTGTCCCACACAGAGTCTGATGTGTGAACGATTTTGTGAGGATGTCACAGGCGCAGCGCGCGCGCATTGCGCACGAAGGCCCGCGCCCCCAACCCCAACGAGACGCCCGGCAGCCACGCCAACCCATACGCCACGAACACCCCACCGATGATCGTCAG
>JAADYY010000321.1 GCA_010092805.1 Chloroflexota bacterium
GGATGAAAATTGGGATTGTGGGCAGTGGGTTTGTCGGCGCGACGGCGGCCTACGCGATGGTTATGCGCGGCGTGAGCCGCGAGTTGGTGCTGGTCGACAAATTCGCGGAGCGCGCCAGCGCCGAAGCCGACGATATTTATCACGCCGTGCCGTTCGCCAACCCGGTTGACGTGCGCAGCGGCACCTACGCCGACCTGAAAGGCTGCGCGCTGATCGTGATTTCGGCGGGCGTCAATCAGCGGGAAGGCGAGACGCGGTTGCAACTGCTCGAACGCAACGCCGCCGTCTTTAACGAAGTGATCCCGTCAGCGCTCGAACACGCGCCGGATGCCGTCCTCGTCGTGGCGACCAACCCGGTCGACATCATGACCCACCTCACCGCCCGCATCGCAGCGGATCACGGTGTGCAGCCGGGCCGTGTGCTCGGTTCCGGCACCACGCTCGATACAGCGCGGTTTCGGGCGCTGCTGGCCCGCCACCTCGACATTGACCCAACGCACGTTCACGCTTACGTCATCGGCGAGCATGGCGACTCCGAGGTGCTCACGTGGTCGCTGATCACGGTGGGGGGGGTGCCGCTGGCCGATTATCTGCGCCAGCGCAATATCGTCATCGACGACACGGTGCGCGCGACCATCGATAATCTGGTGCGCAATGCCGCCTATCACATCATCAAGGGCAAACGCGCCACGTATTACGGCATTGGCAGCGCGCTGGCACGCATCGCGGATGCGATTCTGCACGACGACCGCGCGATCCTGACGGTCTGCTCGCCGCTGGCAGAAGTCGCCGGGGTCAAGGATGTGACCGTTGCGCTGCCGCATGTGGTCGGCGGGGCGGGGATCATCAGCGACCTGCCGCTGCCGCTCACGATGGAGGAAGAAGCGCAGCTCCACCACAGTGCCACGATTGTCCGTGAGGCGATTGCCAGCCTCGGCTACTGACATCGGGGGCTGCCGCCTGTGATCAAGCGCGAGATGCTCGTTAGATGAGTGTCCGCTACACGATCCACGAGGCCGCCGCCCGCACCGGCTTGAGCGCGCACACCCTGCGCTACTATGAGCGCGAGGATCTGGGGCGGATTGACACCGTCTTCCCTGTTGGAGTCACACGCGGCGACCGCTACGGTTGAGCGAGCGCTGTACTCACGCGGGGCGCGGCAGATCGCTGCGCCCCGGACGGGTACGCTAAGTGGTGGGGACGAGGTTATGTGCCTCGCGGATGTGCTCGAACAGCGCCGCACACCCGCGATAGATCACGCTGTAGGCGCGGTCGAACTGGCCGTCGTAAAACGGGTCGCTGACGTCTGTCTCACTCACCGTCCCGACGGCGTTGGCGTAACTCAGAAACATCTGAATCTCGGCGGTGCTGCCAGAACCATAGCGCTGCATGAACGACCAATGCCTGCGATCCATCGCCAGCACGTAATCGAACGTGTCGAGATCATCGCGCTCGATTTGCCGGGCGCGCCCAGTGTAGCGGATGTCGTTGCGCTTGAGCACCGCCAGCGTGCCGCTGTGCGCCGGGTCGCCGATGTGATAGGGCGTCGTGCCCGCCGAGTCGACGCTGATCTGGTCAGATAGCCCGGCTTTAGCGACCATAGCGCGGAAGATCCCCTCCGCCATCGGCGAGCGGCAGATGTTGCCCGTGCACACAAACAAAACTTTGATCATCGCTTGATTTACCTGTACACCCTACCTATCGGTTGTCGATCACGGACGCGGCGCGGTGTCATCGTTCGGCGGAGTCAGCGAATCGTCGGCTTGATCGTCGTGTTCAGCGCCAACCGTCGCGTTCTCATCGCCGACGCGCCCCGGCGGCTCAGCGGGCAAATCGTCGGCGTCGAGATCGGCGAAGGCATCACCCGCCAGCTCAACCGCGTCCAGGGCGTCGAGATCGTCGTCCGGGTCGGTGGGCGTCTCTGGGCTGATCATCGTGATCTTGCCGTCGATGAATGCGCCCTCTTCGGTCGTGAGCGCCGTCGCGGTGATGTCGCCCCAGATGCGCCCGGTACGCAGTAACTGCACCTTTTTGCCGCTCACGTTGCCGCGCACTGCCCCGGCAATCGAGATGTTCTGCGCGTTGATGTCTGCGTTAATTTTGCCCGTCTCGCCCACCAGCACATTCCCGCTGATCTCTAATGTGCCGCTGAAGGTGCCGTCCAACCGCACGTTGGCCGCGCTCACCAACCGGCCTTCGAGCGTGCTGTTGGCCCCCAACACCGTCTCAAAGCCGACCGGGTGCGGCACCGGGGTCGGTGGCAGCGGCTGCGGGCGCGGCGGCGCGGACGGCTGCGGCGCGGGTTCTGCTTGACGACGGCCACTAAAGAATGACATGACGCCCTTCCTCTATGTTCGCTAATTGCCCCCGCCACAAGGTTCGGCTGTGGCCTGGTGTGCGGCTCACCCCCGATGATCACGGCTGGCCGCGCTGCATGATTCAGACAATGATCCGGCTAGAACAACCCGACGATATTGCCGTCCGCATCGATGTCAACATTTTCGGCGGCAGGGTGTTCGGATAAACCCGGCATGGTCATCATATCACCGCACAGCGGATAAATAAATCCTGCGCCAACGCTCGCGCGCACCTCACGGATGGGCAGCGTGAAGCCCGTCGGCGCGCCTTTCAGCGTGGGATCGTGGCTCAGGCTGAGGTGTGTCTTCGCCATACACACAGGCAGATTGCCAAAGCCGCTCGCTTCGTAATCGCGGATCTGCCGTTCGGCCTGCGACTCATAGCGTACATCCGCCGCGCCGTAGATCTTGGTGGCGATTGCCTCGATCTTGGCTTTGATCGGCTGGTCGAGAGCGTAAAGAAACTTGAATTCGCTCGGTGTTTCGGCGGCGCTGACGACCATCTCGGCGAGTGCTGCCGCGCCGGGGCCGCCTTCAGCGAAGTGCCGGGCTTCCGCCGCGCCCAACGCCCCCGCCTCGACCGCCAGCCGCTGAATGGCCGCGATCTCGTCCGGGTGATCGTGGGTGAAGCGGTTGATCGCCACAACCGGCGTGACGCCGTGCTGCTTGAGATTCTCGATCTGCTTGATCATGTTGGCCGCGCCCGCCTCCACGTCGTCGATATTGCGTTCGAGCATCTCTGGCGGCAGCGGCTTGCCCGCCACGACACGATAGCGCCCGCTGTGCGCCTTGAGCGCGCGCACCGTCGTCACCAGCACCGCTGCGTCCGGCGTCAGGCCGCTGTAACGGCACTTGATATTGAAGAACTTCTCCGCGCCAATGTCCGCGCCGAACCCGGCTTCGGTCAGTAGATACTCGCCGCACTTGATCCCGAATTGATCGGCGAGGATGCTGCTGTTGCCGTGCGCGATATTGGCGAACGGCCCGGCGTGGATCAAAGCGGGCGTGTTTTCGAGGGTTTGCAGCAGCGTGGGGCGCAGCGCGTCGCGCATGAGGACGGTCATCGCGCCCGCCCCGCCGATCTGTTCGGCGGTCACCGGCTGCTTGTCGCGCGTCAGGCCGATGACGATGCGCCCGAAGCGTTCGCGCATATCCGGCAGCGAGGTCGTCAGCGCGAGGATCGCCATGACTTCGCTGGCGACGGCGATGTCGAAGCCGGTTTCGCGCAGGGCACCGCCCGTTTTCTCTGGCCCCAACCCCACGATGATGCTGCGCAGCGCGCGGTCGTTCATATCGACGACGCGCTTCCAGGTGATGCTCTCCGGGTCAATGTTGAGCGGGTTGCCGCGCAGCAGTTTGTTGTCGATCATGGCGGCCAGCAGGTTATTGGCCGCGCTCACCGCGTGAATATCCCCCGTGAGGTGCAGGTTGAACGTCTCCATCGGCACAATCTGCGAATAGCCGCCGCCTGCCGCCCCCCCTTTGATGCCGAACGTCGGCCCCATTGACGGCTGGCGCATGGCGACAATCGCCCGCTTGCCGATGTGATTGAGCGCCTGCCCCAACCCAACCGTCGTCGTCGATTTGCCCTCGCCCAATGGCGTCGGCGTCACAGCGGTGATGACGACATACTTGGCGTCTGGGCGATCTTGGAGCTTGGCGAGCGCATCCAGGCGCAGTTTAGCGATGTGAGGGCTGCCATAAATATCGAAATCGTCCGGTTCCAGGCCCATCTGCGCGGCAATCGCCGCGATGGGTTGTAATTGTGCGCCCTGCGCAATCTGTAAATCGCTGAGCATGATGTAAGTCCTTTTTGTCGGCACGGATCACGAGCTGCATTTATCGTTCTCCGGCGCGGGAAACCCCCTGCTTTTAAGCCTATACATTACCCCACATCTCAGGACACATGCGAGCACCTGTTGCCGTCGGGCGCATTCGGAAATGGGGGCGAATGGAGTCTATGACTTTTTGGCCCGCATCCCCCGGCCCCTGCTCCCTCAGGGCTAATCATTACCCACATCTGGCGGGGAATTGAAAATGAGCCAGGCGGCAACGA
>JAADYY010000322.1 GCA_010092805.1 Chloroflexota bacterium
GCCAGCTCTTCTGAGCCGAGATTGCTTGTCAAGATGATCACGGTTTCGTTGAAGTGGGCGGTATTCCCGCGCCCATCCGTGAGCCGCCCCTCCTCGATCATTTGTAGCAGAATGTCCATGATGCGCGGGTGCGCCTTCTCAACCTCATCGAACAGCACCAGCAGATACGGCTGCTGCCGCACCCGCTCGGTGAGCTGGCCGCCCGCTTCGCTGTCCACATAGCCGCTCGGCGAGCCGACCAGCCGGTTGAGGCTGCTTTCGTCCTTGAACTCACTCATATCGAGCGGCAGCATGGCCTCTTCGGTGCCAAACATGAACTCGGCGAGCGCTTTCGCCAGTTCGGTTTTACCGACGCCGGTCGGCCCCAGAAACAGAAACGCGCCAATCGGGCGCTTCGGATCTTTGAGGCCGACCCGCGCTGTCTTGATCGCACGGCTGACGGCCAGCACCGCTTGATCCTGGCCGATGAGCCGCTCTTTGATGTGCTCAACCATCCGGGCGTAGCGCAGCCGTTCATCTTCGCCCAGTTTGCTGACCGGAACGCCCGTCATCTGGCTGGCGGCCAGCGTGACATCCTCAATATCGACCGTCGTCGGGTCGCCCGTGACTTCGGGCCGGAACGCCAGATGGCTCTGATTGCTCACATTGACCAGCGCCGCCGCCCGGTGGATCAACTGCTCGGCGCTGCGCGGTAATGGTGACGTGCTGATGTAGCGCTTCGCCAAACGTGCCCCTAATTGCAACGCATCATCGACAAATTTCAAGTTGTAGTCCGCTTCGAGGTGCGGGCGCATCACCTTGAGAATCTCGCCTGTTTCCTCGACCGACGGTTCCGGCACACGGATGATCTGGCTGTTTTCGGTGATGGCACTCACCCCAGCCAGCCGCTGATTGTATTCCTGCTCCGTCGTCGTCCCGATGATGACCGGATCGTTGGCGAGAAACGCTTTCTGGATCAGCGGGGTGGCTTTCGAAAACTCGGCGCGCACCGGCCCGCCGAAGAAGCGGTGAATGTGCGGCAGAAAGAAGATCCCGTCGCGTGCCTGATTCAGCCCGGCGCGGACGGCTTTCTGCTCGTTATCGAGCAGCGCGCTCTCATCCACCTGCACCAACGTATTGAGGCCCCTCGGCCCCTTCCCCTCAGAGATCAGCAGCGAGAGGCTATAAGCCAATGTTCGCTTGCCCACGCCGTCCGGCCCCATCAAGATGATGTGGCGGTGTACCGCCTGCGACATGATATTGATCATGTCGCGCAGCAGCCCTTCGCGGAAGAAAACGGCGTGCAGATCCCCCGATTTCGCCCGCGCCACATGATCCTGGGTGGTGCCGTTCGCGCTGATCTGGTGCTGGCGATCCGCGACCACATCGCTGATGGCTTTCGGGGTCAATCCGTGCTGACGCAGCAGGCCACTGGTGCTCACCGCGCTTTCGGCCATGCCCTGCAGCATGTGGTGCGTGTCCACACGGACTTCATCCTGCGCGGCGGCGGCGGTCAGCGCATCATCCACGAGGATGATCGTCTGGCGGGAAAGCTGCACGAGACGGTTGCCGCGCGCGGCGAAATCGAGGTTGCCGTCTTGATCGCGGCGGCTTTCAATCGCCAATTCCGTCTGCCGTATCAAGCGGTCGAGATCCAACCCCCGGCTGTTGACGAAGATCTCAAGCACACGCGCCGCCCCCGTCTCTTTGCGCCGCAGCAGCGCCAACAGCACCACTTCCGGGATCAGCATGGTTTTGCGATATTGATCTTTGATCGCCACTGCGTCATTGAAGACGGCGTCTAGATCTTTGGAGATTAAATCGGGGTTGAGCGTTCCCATACAAGGCGTCCTGTCGTTATCATCGTCCCCAGGGGTGAGTTTCTACAAGCTCGACGGCGCGGTTCACGCAGGCCGGGGCGCGCATCAAGCGCCAATGAGCAGGATAAACAAGCCCAGCATCAGCATACCAATGCCAACAATGCCGCCAGCGACGTTGGCCGCGCTCATCGCTGCATCACCCAGCACCAGCGTGATCGTGAAGCGCGTCAGCAGGCCGCACACCACACCATACGCCATCCAAATGCCCAACTGGCTCAGGCAGCCGCGCGCATCCGGGCCGGGGTCAAAGAAGCGCCTCAGCCCCTGCGTCCGAAAGGTGTTAACAGCGCGGCGAGTGTACGCGGTCATCAAAAAGCCGCACACCACCAACCCCATAAATGCCAGCAGAGTCCACACATTAATGACCATTTTGCGTACTCCAACCAGGGATACCCAATTACCCATGAAGTCGCTTCATTGTACTCTGTGCGGGGTACTCAGGGCAACCGTGCGCCGAGCGGGGGCGTGGCCGCCGAAGGCTTCGGTTATCCCCAGGCCGGGTTATGTGGGTGGCGCACCGCAGCACACCACCCACCACCTTGCGTTCGTTACAGATCAGCCACTGCCGGGATGATCTCTTTGCCGAACACATCCAACTGTGTGAGATCGGTGTAATCCATCAGGTTAAAGATCGCGTGTTCAATACCGATACCCGCAAGCTGCCGGCAGGTGTCGATCACGGCCTGCGCGCCCTCGGCAAGGTTCACCATGCCTAATGTCGTCTTCTCGATGGTGGCGTAATCGCGCCCGACGGTATCGCAGTGCCCCTTGAGCACGTCCAGCTTGTGCTGAAGGTTATCCATGCCCATCTGCATGAACAGGTTACAGGCGTCGCCGTACTGCGCGACCATCCGCAGCGTTTTCTTTTCCCCACCGCCACCGATGAGAATCGGTGGGTGCGGCTGCGATTGCGCCGACGGCTGATTGATCGGCTCGGCGAGGTGGTAGTGTGCCCCGGCGTAAGCAGCCACCGGCTCGGTTGACCACATCTGATGGGCAATTTGCAGAGTCTCTTCCAGCCGCTCGAAGCGTTCGGCCAGCGGCGGGAACGGCAGCCCCAGCCCCAGCGCCTCACGCTCATACCAGCCCGCCCCAATGCCCAGGTACGCCCGCCCGCCGGAGAGCACATCCAGCGTTGTCACCGATTTGATGAGAAACCCAGGATGGCGGTAGTTCGCGCCCGTCACCAACGCACCCAGCCGGATATTTTGCGTCGCCGCGGCGGCAAAACTGAGCGCGGTATACGCTTCCAACATCGGCTCCGCCGGATTACCGACCATCTCCATCTGGAAATAGTGATCCATCACCCACAGGCTGGCGAATCCGTTGGCATCGGCGCGGCGGGCGATCTCCAGGAAGTGCTGCCCGATATTGGCGGGGCTGCCCTGCCAGTCGAACCGAAAAACTTGCAATCCGATCTTCACAACGTCCACTCCTAGACTCTAAGCTGCTGACGTCAGTGTAGCACACCCCCGGCCATTGAACTTTTCGCTTCGCTGGTGCCCTCAAAAGCGGATCTCAGCTGATCATGCCGACTTGCGGTGATCATGGGGTGGAGACAGCGCTCTGCCCGCCAGGCGCTCTGTCGTGAGAGCGCACAGCGCCTGGTCACCGCGGCTTACACGAAGGGTTCAGCGACCGGATCGATGCGCAGTTTGCCAGCTTCCGTCTCGATCAAGCGGCCCAGCGGGCGCACCGGGTCATGCGGGAAGATCAGCAGGGCGTTGGTCTCAAGCGCCCACTGCTGCCACACCCGCTTGGTCTCCAGGGTGATCAGCGGTTCCACATCATAGGCCGTCATCCAGCCAAGCCGCTCGAAATGAATGGCATAGCTGGCCAGATCGCAAACGAAGGCGGCGGTTTGGCCTTCGCTTTCCAGCACAATACTCATGTGCGCAGGCGTATGCCCCGGCGTGATCACACCGCGCACCCCCGGCACGAGTTCTGCATCCCCGTCCAGCAGTCGCATCTGCCCGTTGGTGACCAGCGGCGCGTAATTCGCCGGGATATAGGTCGCGCGGGTGCGTTCGTTGGGGTGCATGGCATCTTCGTATTCGCGCCGCTGCGCCACGTACTCGGCGTTGGGAAAAGTCGGCGCGATGGTGCCCCCGTCGTCGCCCAGCGTGGTGTTGCCCCCGCAGTGATCGCCGTGCAGATGCGTATTGATCACCAGATCAATGTCAGCCACCGTCAGCCCCAACCGCCCCAACCCGCCGATCAAGCCGCCGCCGGGCTGCTCCAGGAACAACTGCGCCCGCTGCTTGTCGGTGAGCTTGCTGCCGTAACCGGTATCGATGAGCAGCGTACGGTCGCCCGTTTGCACCAGCAGATTGTGATGGGTCATGGGGACACGGTTTTCGGCGTCCGGCGGCATCATGTCACGCCACAACGGGCGCGGCACCAACCCGAATGGGCCGCCCGCATCGACCAGAATCCGCGCATCATTGATCAGATAGCAGGTAAAAGCACCAATTTGAAACATCGGGGTCTCGCTTCGCTGAGCGTATCGCAAGTTAAGTGGGCGGATCGTCGTATAACCACTGTTCAAACTGCGCGACGAGCGCCTCCCGTTCAGTTACTGACATGAACGCGGCGCGCGCAGCGATGATCTGATGCTGTTTGATGTCGTCCAGCGTCAGCGACGTGTGGGTGATGATGTTGATCAGCTCTTCGCTGAGCGTGATGTTGCTCACTAACGGATCGTCGGTGTTGATGGTGGTCTTGACGTTCTGCGCGTAGAGTTTCGGCAGCGGGTGCTCGCTGAGCCGGGCGACCGCGCCGCTGTCCACGTTGCTGGTGGGGCACACTTCCAGCGCGATCTCGCGCTCGGCGATCAGCGCCACCAGATCCGGGTCTTCAACGATGCGAATGCCATGCCCAATGCGATCAGCGGCCAGCACCTCAATGGCCGCGCGCACACTTTCCGCCCCGGCCCATTCCCCGGCATGGATCGTCACACCGATCCCGGCAGCTTTTGCCTCCTCGAACAGCGCGCGGAACGGATGCACCGGATAGCCATCCTCCTGGCCCGCCAGATCGATCCCTACCACCCCGTCATCGCAGTGGTTGTGCAGCGCCGCGTGCAGCACCTTCTGGCCCACTTCCACACTTTCGTGGCGGTTCATCGACAAAATCAAGCGCACGCGAATCCCGTTGGCGTGGGCGGTTGCCTTGGCCGCTTCGCAAACCCACGCCACCACCTGCGCGTGATCGCACTGCATCAGGTTGTTGAGCGCCTGCGGGGTGAAGCGCAGTTCCATGTATTTCACATTGTCAGCGGCGGCATCCGCCACAACTTCGCTCGTGACACGCTTGATGATCGCCTCGGAACGGTAAAACATGCGCAAGGTCTGGAATTTGCCCAGGAAGCGCCGCCAACTGCGCGGTTCGCCGGGCATCACCTGCACAAACGGGCGCAACCCCTCGACATCGAAGCGGGGCAGGGTGATATTATGCTCCAGGGCGATGGACAGCAGTGTCTCCAGCCGCAGTGACCCTTCCAGGTGACGATGAAGATCGATCTTGGGCATCGACCGGATTGCGGTGACGAGTTCGGTATCAACCAAGCTTATGGCCCCTACAGGCTTTTTCAAGGCGTCCCATTCTAGTTTAACGGTGTTACCCGCGTTCTGCCAATAACCAACTCCAGTAGCGCCATGCGAAAACCACGCCAATGGTGACCCCCGCCGCCGC
>JAADYY010000323.1 GCA_010092805.1 Chloroflexota bacterium
GGGCCAAAACACAATCAAATCGATTGACCAACAGCATCGATCACATGCGTTTGATCACGCGCTCCAGGAGGTGCGCCGGATGATTGCACTCACAGACAACACCGCCCTGATCATCATTGATGTGCAGGATGGGTTAGACGAGCCGCGTTTAGGCACACGGAACAACCCCGACGCCGAAGGCAATATCGTGCGGCTGCTGGCGGGCTGGCGCGCGCAGGGCCGGCCTATCTACTATGTGCAGCATATGTCGACCGAACCCAACTCCCCGCTCCGGCCTGATCTGCCGGGCAACGCCATCAAGCGGATTGTGGCACCTCACGGCGCGGAGCCAGTGATCCAGAAGTCGGTGAACAGCGCGTTCATCGGCACCGATCTAGAGCAGCGGCTGCGTGCGGCAGGCATTCAAACGGTCGTGCTGGTCGGCCTCGTCACGGATCATTGTGTTTCGACGACCGCACGGATGGCGGGGAATCTGGGCTTCACGACCTTCGTCGTCGATGACGCGACAGCGACGTTCGAGCGCAGCGGCCCCGACGGAACAACTTACCCGGCAGAGATCGTTCATGCCGTCGAGCTGGCGAGCCTGCACGGTGAGTTTGCGACAGTGGTGAAAACCGATCAACTGTTGGCTGTCGCGCACGCCGCCGACTAATCGCGTGTGATCACCTGCGCCCCCATACCGGCGGCTTCAACCGCAAGCCGGGGGCGCGGGCATCTCATGCGCCAATGCAGCGACGCTGTGCGCCGCCGCGAGCGTGCTGGCGGCGGGCCACGCTGGCAAGGGCAGCGGTGATTACTTCAGCGGCGCGAGTTCGCCCAGGATGGTGGGCAGGAATTCGGCAATTGTCGGGTGAATGGGCAGCGTTTCCATCATGATTTTGTACGATGCGCCCGTCGCCATGTAATAGCTGATGGCTTGGATGACTTCATCGCCATGGAACCCCAGCACAGCCGCGCCCAGAAACTGCTCAGTATCGGCATCGACCAGCACTTTGATCAAGCCAGCGGTCTCATCCTGCTCGATGGCGCGCCCGATGTGGCTCATGGGTTTGGTCGCCATCAACACATTTTTGCCAGACTCACGGGCTTCATTTTCACCCATCCCCACCCGGCCCAGCGGCGGGTCCACGTAGAGGTTGTAGGCCAGGGTGCGGTCTGTCCATTTACGGTCGCGCCCGTGCAGCAGGTTGTCGCGCACAATTTCGAAATCATGATAGGACGTGTGCGTGAACGCGCCTTTGCCGTTTATATCGCCCAGCGCAAAGACATTCGGCGCAGTCGTCCGCAAATGTTCATCCACCACCACGAACCCACGCTTATCGGTTTCGACCCCCACCGCCTCGAGATTCAGTTGATCAGTATTGGGCACGCGGCCAATCGCGTTGAGCCAGTGTGACCCCTCAATCACGTGGTCGCTGCCGGTTGTCTCATCGTGGATGTGCAGCCGCACCCCGCCGTTTTCCAGCGGTTCGGCTTTGTGCAGCCGGCTGAACGTAAACACCCGGATCCCCTCATCGGTCAGAAAGCGGTGGACTTCGGCCTGAATGTCATCATCCTCACGGTGGATGACGCATTCCGATGTTTCGATGATGGTGACTTCGCTGCCAAAGCGCCGAAAAGCCTGGCCCATTTCCAGGCCGATGTAGTTGCCCCCCAGAATCATCAGGTGCTGCGGCAGCGTATCCAGATGCAGAATTTTTTCGTTGTCCAGCCAAGGGACGCTGTCGAAGCCGTCCACGGACGCCGGGAGGCGCGGGCGTGTGCCCGTGTTGAGGAAGACCTGCGGTGCCTCAATGACTTCGTCCCCCATGTTCACCCGGTACATAGCGCCGTCTTTGCCGGCAAAGCTGGCGTACACCGCGTAAACATCCAACCCCTCAACGCCGCGCAGCCACTGTTCGATCTGCTGGCTGGTGGTATCGACAATGCTTTCAACCCGTTGTTTGACCCGCCCCCAATTGATTGTGAAGTTGTCAATGTCGACGCCAAAATCGGCACCGCGCCGGGCCATGTGCGCCGCGCGCGCGCTGGCGATCATCACTTTGGTGGGGCGGCAGCCGTAATTGACGCAGGAACCGCCAAAGCGGTAGCCTTCCGCAATGGCGACGGATTTGCCTGTGCCGATGAGCGCGCTCGCCATCGCTGGCCCTGATTGACCGGTGCCAATCACAATCGCGTCATATTGTTTCATCAGTATTATTTCCCTCCTGGCATATTTCATCGAAATTATGCGGCGGAAACCACCTGCTTTAGCGGGTGGAGGCAGCCGCTTCGCCGTTCTTGTAGCTGTATCCGTTCTTGTAGCTGTAGCCGTCTGATTGGTGTCGATGGGTGCAGTCACGCTAGCTGATGCCCTGCACGGTATCTTTGCGCGTAGCGATGTTGAAACTGCCTGAGCTTCGCACCGCCACGCGCCCAACCTACGTCCCGATTTTCTTGCCAGCAGCACTGTCCTAGACCCGCAGACTGTTTAACCACTGACCGCAGTGTTCGGGGCTGGAGCGTCTACCCCGAAGGGCCTATCCATTCGCCCGTAACGTAGCCCCGAAGGGCTGAGGCTGGTCAACGTAGGCTCACGATTTCTCGCAAGCCACCCGCTTCAGCGAGTGGTCGTTGACGACAAGTGATCAAAACGCATCACTTCCATGATAACCGCACCTGGCAACCGTCGGGAACAATCTGGGTAATTCCCTACAGGCAGGCATAGGCCAATCGACCCAGGACTCTGTATCCTTATACGCACAGCGGACGGTGTGGCGTGATGCGCGCACACCGTCCAA
>JAADYY010000324.1 GCA_010092805.1 Chloroflexota bacterium
GTCAGTCCGCATCGCTTACAGCAAGGCGCGGATGCGCCACTAACTCGAGAGCAGCGGAGTATTTGCACGATGTTGACCCAGAAGGACGTTCTGAACCATCAGGCCAGGCAGCGGGAACTCCAGCGCGAAGCGGAACAACACCGCCAAGCGCGCCAGGCCAGGGCCGACCGAGCGCCTGAACGCCGGTCGAGCACAGCGAAAAGTGCTTTCACGAAATTGCTGTCCTTCTTTCTGTAGCGTTATGACCCGGCGGCGGTCGCCAGATCGCCGCCCGACCATCGCTCAGCAGAAGCCAGCACACCGACGAGGAGATCGTCATGTCGTTCAGTCACAAAGACATCCTGGTAGACCAGGCACGCCAGCGCGAACACTATCGCCTGGCCCAGCAGACGGTTGCAGTACCGGACGAACCTGTCCGGCGTGTGGAACTCACCACGCGGGTTTATCGTCTGGTCAGTAAAGTGATGGCGCTGTTTCTCTGAGTGGTCGTTTGACCGACCCATCGCATGGTCGATAGGTCGATGTAGCAGCGCTGCCCAGTGCAGCCGACGACGGCCTCAGGAGCGACGCGCACCGCGCCTCAACCAGTCAACCGCCGGGTAATCACGGGAAATCATGAGGAGGCCGACAATGCAGTTCAACCAAAACACTGTGAACATCACGCAAGCGCGCCAGCGCGACTTGCTCCGCCAAGCCGAACAGGCCCGTCACAAACAATGTCTGTGGCGCGCCACCCACCCCAGTTCGCGGGAATCGGGTCGTTATCTGCGCTTGATCGAACGCGCAGCGGCCCTGTTCCTCTAGATCGAAAGATCGAGCGTGCCGGTCGCTAGACGCGACGGGAAAGGACATCCGTGATGTCAGACAACGCGAATAATCCAGCGGATCAAGCCGAAACGCCTTGCGACCGCGCGCTCGAAGCCTTTCTGGGCGGGCGGTCGTGATGCACCACGACCGAACAGCACTCGACGTAAATCCAACGGCAAGCACGACCTGGGCGAGTTTTATTGGTAGCAATGCAAACTGGGTGATGAACGTGCGCGCACGGATGTACTGGTAGCGTAACAAGCGGAACCACAGCAAATCAGCCGGTAGTGGGATCGCCGCAGTCACGAGCACAAGCGCAGTCAACGCAGGGAATGCAGTCGATCACGTCTTGTGAAGTTTCCGTCCCGCCCGGAACAACCGGGGATGTGTGCCTGGCATGGGGGATGCAGGCAGGCACCCCCGGCGGCTGGTGGGGATTTTGCCGGATGTCACGCGCTTACTCATGATACTCGGCATGGAAAATTCCTGAAACCAATGGTAAAGGGAGTACGCATGGAGATCGGCTTATAGTATAATTAGTACGGCGTTGTGCAAAAACGCACTTTCAGTGAGCGAAAGCTGAGGTGAATTGGTGTCAGTTGCAGCCATACAAGGCCGGGTGCTTCTCCTCAATGGGCATACTTGGGAACCGCTCTCAGTGATCTCGGTGCCGCGTGCGATCAATTTGCTGCTGGCCGAGAAGGCGATTCTAGTGGAGCAGACCGGCCACTTCCTCCGAACCGTTCGTGATAAGTACCCTGTGCCGTCGGTGATTGCGTTGCGCACATACATCAATGTGCCGCGCAGGCAGGCCCACTGGAGCCGTCGCGGCGTGCTGGTGCGCGATGGCTACACCTGCATCTACTGCAAAGTCAAGCCCGGCGACGTGGTGCGTGGGAAGGTGCTCAATAAGAGTGACTTCACCGTCGATCATATCGTGCCAAAGTCTCGCAATGGCAAGGATCAATGGGGCAATACCGCCTGCGCCTGCTATGCATGCAATCATCGCAAAGGTGACCGGTTGCCCAACGAAGCCGGCATGCGTCTCCAGTGGGAACCCAAGACCCCGCGCACCAGCTACCTGGTGATCGCCATCGGGAGTGGGATGGACGCCTGGAGACGATATATCGAATATTAAGTCTCTGCCGCAGACGCCGGAGCGCAAACCGCCGCTTCCCGGTGTGTGAAGCGGCAGTTTTCGCGTCTACCCATTGCACTGCCATCCCCCCTCCTCGCGGTGCTTTATGCGCTCTCAACCCCAATCCCAACCAAAAATTAACCCGCGACTGTGCGCACCTGCACAGAGCCTGTCTGCGCGCCCAACCGCTGTACGGATGATGCCAAAACCGCGCCATCGGCTAAAATCGCCGCATTTCCGGATGATTGGCATCCGGCGCGCCCACATTCTGCGACATAATACCTAGAGTTGCGTAGTAACACGTGTGCCAGTGTGGCATCGCTGAAAGGAGCGATTTACGAATGGATGCAATTGTTGAGGTGCGTGATTTAGCGAAACAGTTCAAGCGACAGAACGGTGAGGCGTTCTTCGCGGTTGATGGGGTCGATCTGGATATTATGCGCGGCGAGATTTTCAGCTTGCTGGGGCCGAACGGCGCGGGCAAAACCACCACCATCGCCATGATCAGCGGGCTGTTGAACCCCACGCGCGGCAGCGCCACGATTGGCGGTCACTCCATTATTGACGACCCCATCGCGGCGAAAAAGCTGCTCGGCGTCATCCCGCAGGAGATCGCGCTCTACCCAACGCTCACGGCGCGGCAGAATCTTGAATTTTTCGGGCGCATGTACGATCTTGACGGCGCGGAACTGCGTACCCGTGTTGACGAAGTGCTCGAATTCATTGACCTGACCGACCGTCAGCACGACAAGGTCGAGACGTTTTCCGGCGGCATGAAGCGGCGCGTCAATATTGGCGTGGGGCTGCTGCACAACCCGCAGTTACTGTACATGGACGAGCCGACCGTCGGCATTGACCCACAGAACCGCCGCCGCATCCTCGATACGGTTGTGCGGCTGCGCGACGAAAAGCAGATGACCGTCCTCTACACCTCCCACCTCATGGAAGAAGTCCAGCAAATTAGCGACCGTGTCGGCATCATTGATCACGGCAAGATCATCGCGCTGGGCACCGTCGGCGACCTGATCCACAAGATCGGCGAGGAAGATCGGCTGGTGTTCAAAGTCGGCGATCAAGCGGTGCCGGAAGCGCTGTTGGAGCGCTTCAAAGCTGAGGTGGAGGGCGTGAGCAGCGCAACCTATGAAAAGCTTGAGATCAAAGGTGAAAATGGCGACGCCCCGGTCGATATTCGCTCCACATCCAGCCTGCAAATCGCCGACGGCACGATCACGGTGATGGCGCAGCGTGGGCGCAAGGCGCTGCCAGATCTGCTGCAAATTGCCAATCAAGCGGGGTTAGATGTGCTGTCGGTGGAGGTGCGCGAACCCGACTTGGAAGCCGTCTTCCTTTCGATGACCGGGCGGGCGCTGAGGGATTGACCGATGTTACGCAAAATCTGGGCCATCGCCTATAAAGAACTGTATCTCACCTACACCGACCGCAACCAGATTCTGATCATTCTGGTGACGCCGCTCGCGCTCGCGACGATCATCGGGGCGGCGTTCAGCGGCTTCTTGTCGCCGGGCGGCAACGACGTGCCCATCCGCAATATCCCGGTCGCCGTTGTCAACCTGGATGCGGGTACCGAAGCCAACGGCACGACGATCAACAATGGGCAGACTTTCGTTGATCTGCTGGTGCCGCCAGATGACATCAGCGACGAAGACCTGGCCGCCAACACGCTTTACCAACTGACGAATGCGATTGAGACAGACGATGCGGAGGCAGCCAGGGCCGCTGTTGATCGTGATGAGATTGCTGCGGCGATCATCATTCCGGCGGATTTCAGCGCGAGCCTGGCTTTCGCCGACGGCACGACGATCACCCCCGTCGAGGTGTACGGCAGCGCGGCCAGCCCCACCGCCGCCACCATCATCCGCTCCATCGCCGAGACGATCACCGCGCAAATCGTGACGGGCAACATCACCGTCGCCGCCACCATCGAGGCACTCACGGCCCGCGCGCAGGATGACCCAGCGTTCGGGATCACGTTTGCGGCGGCGTCTTCGCTCGGCGGTTTCCAGCCAGATTTCGCGCCAGCCTTCAACCCAGACAATAACCCGGTGCGCATCGAACAGCAGACGGTGAGCGGGGAAGCCGTCGCCTTTAACCCCTTGGTTGCCTTCGGCGCGGCACAGGCGGTCTTCTTCATGATGTTCACTGCGCTCACGGGTGCCAACAACCTCCTTGAGGAGCAGCGCACCGGCACCCTCCAGCGCTTGATCGCCTCGCCAACGCCGCGCATCGTGATTCTGCTGGGCAAGTTGGTGGGCACCTTCTTCAAGTGTGTGGTGCAGGTCACGCTGCTCGTCCTCGCGTTGACCCTCGTCGGCAGCTTGATTGGTGGTGAACTTCAGTTTATTTGGGGCAACAACCTGCTGCTGATCGCGCTGACGATCATCGCGGTGGCGCTGGCGGCCTCCGGCTTGGGCGCGCTGGTGACCTCGCTGGTGCGCTCGCCGGAACAGGGCAACGTCATCGGCGGCGTGATCGCGCTGGCGATGGGGGCGTTAGGCGGCGCGTTTTTCAACGTGCAGGCGATCCCGGAGCTGCAAACCTTGCAGCAGTTGACCATCGTTTACTGGGGCGTTGACGCCTTCACCGCGCTGTCGATGAATCAGACGGATATTGGCCTCAATCTCGCGGTGCTGTTGGGGCTGGGCGCGGCGATGTTCGCAGCGGGCGTCGTCATCTTCACCCGCCGCCTGAACATCTGACCGCAACCGAACCCGGAAAGGAGCAACGATCATGCGTACCGTGTTTGAAATTGCCCGCACCGATCTGCGTATCATCTTTCAAGATCGCAGCATCTGGCTCAATATCGTCGTCATCCCGGTTATCTTGTCGTTTGTGGTCGGCTTCGCGAACGGCGCGGGTGCCACCGCCCCACCGACCACATCGACGCTGCTCGTTGATGTGCTAGACAACGACAGCAGCGACCGGTCGGCACAGTTCTTCGACGAAGTGCGGGCCGCCAACGCGACGATTGTATTGTGCCCGCTCGATAACACCGACGATGACATCTGCCAGTTGGCGGGCGCGGCGCTCGATGAGACGCTGGCCGAAAGCCGGTTGAGCAGCCAGGAAGCGCTGGCCCTCATCGAGATCCCGGCGGGCTTCGGCGCGCAGATTGACGCTGGCGAACCTGTCGCCATTGGCTACCGCTCATCGGAGGATGCGTTCGCACCGTCGTTCATTCTGCAAGCCGTGCAAAGCGCCGCCCAGCAGATCGGTGGGACGGCCATTGCCGCGACAGTGGGGACCCAGGTCGCCGACGACATCGAGTATTTGCTGTTCGTCGATGACGCCGACCGCGCCGCATTCACCGAGACGATCCGCAGCGAAGCCGCGTCGATCTGGGCGACCGATCCGGTCAACGTCGAATACACCGCCAGCGATTTCGACTCCGAAACGCTGGTCAATCGCGGCGGCGGTGGCTTCAGCCAATCGATCCCTGGCATGGCGACGATGTACGTGATGTTCGCCATCTTCCCGGCGGCGGCGGCCCTCATCCGTGAGCGGCAGCAGTGGACGCTCCAGCGGTTGGCGACCATGCCGGTCAGCCGCGCGCAGATTTTGGGCGGCAAAATGCTGGCCCGCTTCGCGCTGGGCATCGTCCAGTACGCGATCATTTTTGCGTTTGGTGTGTTTCTCGGCGTCCGCTACGGCAATGATCCCATCGCGCTCGCCCTGCTGATGGCGACCTTCACGCTGTGCATCACTGCGCTGACGCTGGCCCTGACGACCGTCCTGCGCAACGAAGCACAGGCGGCAGGCGTGGCGCTGTTCCTCTCACTGACGCTGGCACCGCTCGGTGGGGCGTGGTGGCCGCTCGATATTGTGCCGGACTGGATGCGCACCGTTGGGCATCTATCGCCCGTCGCCTGGGTGATGGACGGCTACCGCAGCCTGATCTTTCTGGACGGCAACCTGGGCACTGTGATCGTGCCGCTGCTGGTGCTGCTGGGGCTGACGGTGGTGTTTTTCGTGATCGGCGTGCGCCGCTTCCAATATTCGTGATCTGGGTGGCGGTTGGGTGCATTCGGCTTCTGGGGAAGGGGCCGGGGGATGCGGGCTAAACAGCCAGCCGATCCATTCGCCCCCATTTCCGAATGCACCTTGCCAGCGCGCCAATTGCCAGTGTCTGCGACTGCTGCTACGATCACGCTATCGATGATGTGACTGTGGGCATTCACTGGTGACGATTTTACGACTGGTGCGGCGCGGCTTGCGGATCGTGCTGCGCTTGCTGGTATGGGCCGTCGGGCTGACGCTCATGCTGTTTCTGCAGCAATATTCGACGCTGCCAACCGGCACCACCTGGACCGCGATTGCGCTACTGGCGCGCGAAAATCAGTTTGATTACGTCGGCTGGGAAATTCAGGCGCTGGCGACCAAAGCCGGGCAGACACTGTTCGGGCAGCACCCGTTCATGACCGAAGCCGACCGCACCCAAACCGTGCGCGCTTACATGACAGATTTGGCGCGGGCGCGCGCGCTGGAAGGCGAGATCGGGCGGGTATTTGTCGATCCGAACGTCGAGGATCCAGCGGCGGCTTCAGCAGCTTTGCGGGCCGAGCGTGACACCCTGCGCGCGGATCTGGCGGCGCGGCAGGCGCTGGTCGAAGCGATCCTCGAAGGGCAGGTGGCAGCGGTGCTCGTTGAGGCGGGCTTCGGCACGTTGGGCCAACTGCTGCCGCCCATCTCGATGCACTTCACGCAGGTGCCGAATCTGCTGATCGCGTCGCCGCGTGACGAAATCCGCTTTGATGTGTCGATCAACCTCGACCCGATGCCGGTTGAGGAGATCGAAGCGTTGGAGCAGGCGGTGTTCGCGCAGCACGATATGGCGGCGTTGGTTGTGCCGCTCGGCGGGATTGCGCTGTACCCGGCGATGATCCTCGAAACCACCTCCATTCAGTTCGCGGCGGATGTTTTCGCGCATGAATGGCTGCATCACTATCTGTTCGCGTTTCCGCTGGGGCTGAACTACGACTTCGCCGGGGAGACGCGCGTCATCAACGAGACGACGGCCAATCTGTTCGGCCAGGAAGTGGCGCGGCTGGTCGTGGCCCGCTACTACCCGGATCTGCTGCCGCCCGCGCCCCCACCGCCTGATCCTGACGCGCCGCCCCCGCCTCCACCTGATCCGAACGCCTTCGGTTTCGGCGAAGCCATGCACGAAACGCGCGTCACCGTCGATGCGTTGTTGGCTGAAGGCCGCGTCGAGGAGGCCGAGCGCTACATGGAGGAACGGCGTGAATTGTTCGTGCAAAATGGCTACCAGATTCGCAAGCTGAATCAGGCGTATTTCGCGTTTTACGGCGGCTATCAGTCCGGCGCGCCGGGTGCGGGCGGCGAAGATCCGATTGGCCCGGCGGTGCAGTTCATCCGCGATCAGAGTCCGTCGCTGCACGATTGGATCGTCACGATGCGCACGGTGATCACCCGCGACGACCTGCTGGCACTGCGCGATCAAATGGGTTGGCAGGAGCGCGTAGGCTCATGACCCACGCGGAACTGGTCAACCTGATTCGTGCGGGGGTGCCGGATCAAGGCGGCGTGTGGGCCGATTTCGGCGCGGGGGGCGGCAATTTCACCCGCGCCCTGCACGATCTGCTGGGCAGCGCGGCGACGATCTTCGCGGTTGACCGCGACGGGCGCGCGTTGGAGCGGCTGCAAGCGAGCTGGCTGGGCGGCGAGGCGGCAGCGCTGCACATCCGCACCGCCGATTTCACCCAACCGCTCGCACTGCCGCCGCTCGACGGGCTGTTGGTCGCCAACGCGCTGCACTTCAACCGCGATCAGGCGGGGGCCGTTGCGCGGCTGGCCGGGTATCTGCGGCGCGGCGGGCGCTTTATGATCGTTGAGTACGAAGTCAACTCAGCGCGCAGCTACATCCCGTTTCCGCTGCCGTATGCGCGCTTCGAGCGGCTGATGATCGGCGCGGGGCTGGGCGATGTCGTGCGGGTGGGGCTGCGGCGCTCGCCCTCGAGCGGCACGGCGATGTACGCCGCAGCGGCGATCAAGCCGTAGCCCCACCACGAAGCATTCAGCTATTCCGCCACGCCGGGCACCCCGGCAGGCTGTTCAGCGGCGGCGGATAGTTCCGCCAGAAACACCCCGCAGGTGCGGCTGCGCGGCTGGCAGAAACTCAGATCAAGCCCGCTTCTGCGCACCGTGAATTGATCTGTCAGCCAGAAGAATTGATCGCGGCTGAGATAAAAGAGCACACTCCGCACCGCGCGGCAGTCATCCGGCGGCGGCGGCGGATCGCCCGCTTGATCGGTTGACCAGATCTGCACGCAGTGCCCAGACGGGAACGCCGCCAACGGCACATCGACGACGCGCGCCCAATTGGTTGCAGGGATGGTGATGTCGCCGCCGTCAATCACCAGCGCTTCGATATTCACGGTGTGCCCGGCCACATTCAGAATCGTCAGCGAGTCATCATCGTACACCACCAGCACATCCGGGTCACCGCGGTCCGGCGTCGGCGACGGGGTGAGCGTCAGCGTCGGGGTCAGCGTCGGCGTCGCGGTTGGTGGGATGTCTGTCGGGGTGAGCGTCGGCCCGCTGACAACAAGCGTCGGCTCCGGGGTTGGGGTGGATGACGGGATGGGCGTGAACGTGGGCAGCGACGTGCGCGTTGCGGTGAGCGTTGGTGACGCCAACGGTGTGATGGTCGGGATCGCTGCGATAGCGGTTGACGCCACAAATTGGCGGGTGCCCGGCAGCACCAACACATCATCCACCAACCCCACTTCGGTGATCGCCTGGAGATTGCCATCCGAATAGAGCAGGAAAATCCGGTCTGCGTCGGTGGCGGGCAGCGGAATCGTCGGCTCCCAGGGAATCCAGCCAGCGGTCAGCGGGCGGCCAGCGCCATCGAACAACCGCACGCGGTTGACATCCCGAATCCAAGCGTCGGCGGTGGCAAACTGGTACTCCTCTCTGGAAAGGTAGATCAACTGCGTGACCGGGTCGGCGATGGCAGTGAGGACATTAGGCCGCGCCCCGAAATTCGCCAAAAACAGATAGCCGCCCTGATACGGGACGGCCACCAGCCCGATCTCGCGGTAGGCGGGGTTGAGCACGGTGCTGCGGTGCAGCGGCGAATTCTGCCAGAAATTGTAGGCGAAGCTCACGCTGCCCACCGCGGCAATCTCGCTGACCGCTACCTGCCCCGGATTGCCGTAAAACGGCCAGTTGAACGGTTCGCCGCGGGCGCGTTCGCGGGCGTTTTCGCCCTGCGGCCCAATGTGAAGTTGGCCGCCGACGGGCAGTTCCGCCAGCGACAGCAGAAAGGCAGCCTGCGTTGCGGAGATCGACTCGAGGGTGTCGTTGGGTTCCAGGGGCCACAACCCCTCGCCGATGCGCCAACTGTTGAGCAGGCCCAACAGCCGGTTTACCATCTCGTCGCTGCTGATTTGCGCGGATGTAGGGTGCTGTGGCGCGAAACCGATCAGCCCGATGACGATGCAGCACAGCAGCAGAATCACGCCATGCCGGATGCGGAAGCGATGGATACGTCGTGTGTGATGTTTGTTCATGATGGGGTATCGGCAAGCCGTTGATTAACGATGCTTTAACCCAATTTTAGCATGATTACCCGGTTTGGTTACCCGGATGGATTGAACCCGGATATAATTTGCACAA
>JAADYY010000051.1 GCA_010092805.1 Chloroflexota bacterium
CCATCCACACGCCGCGCCGATCATGTGATTGATGCGGCGTTTTTCGTCGCCCCATGCTGCTTTTCCCCTGTGAGATCGTCATACGGAAGTTTTATATCCTGGCGATATTGATCCTACGTTCACGCTATAGACTCACAGTCGTATCGAAATGAAATCACTGATCACCTAGAGGGGTGGACTGATGAGTAGAATTGTAGGCATTGACTTGGGGACGACCAACTCGGTGGTGGCGGTGCTGGAAAACGGCGAACCCACCGTGATCGCGAATGCGGAAGGCAACCGCACCACGCCGTCGGTCGTCGCCTTTACGAAGAATAACGAACGGCTGGTTGGGCAAACCGCCAAGCGGCAGGCGATCATCAACGCGGAGAATACCGTGTTCTCGATCAAGCGTCTGATCGGCAAGACCATCAACGAGATCGGCGACGAAACCACGCGCCTGCCGTACACGGTCGAGCAGGGCGCGGCCAATGACGCGCGCGTACGCATTCCGGTCAACGGCAAGACATATTCGCCGCAGGAGATCAGCGCGATGATCCTGGGCAAGTTGAAGAAGGACGCCGAAGCTTACCTGGGCGAGCCGGTCACGCAGGCCGTGATCACGGTGCCAGCGTACTTCAACGACAGCCAGCGCCAGGCGACCAAAGATGCCGGCAAGATCGCCGGGTTGGAGGTGCTGCGCATTATCAACGAGCCGACGGCGGCCTCGCTGGCGTATGGCCTTGACAAGCAGAACGCCGAGACGATCCTCGTCTTCGACTTGGGCGGCGGCACCTTCGATGTGTCGGTGCTGGAAGTCGGCGACGGCTTGGTCGAAGTGAAATCGACCAGCGGTGATACGTACCTGGGCGGCGACGACTGGGATCAGGTGATTGTGGATTGGCTGGCCGCGCAGTTTCAGCGCGAACACGGCTTCGACCTGCGTACAGACCGCCAGGCGCTCCAGCGGCTGAAGGAAGCGGCGGAGAAGGCCAAGATCGAGCTGTCGAACACCATCCAAACCGACATCAACCTGCCGTTCATCACAGCAGACGCCAACGGGCCGAAGCATCTGACGGCGACGCTGACCCGTGCGCAGTTCGAGCAGCTCAGCGCTGGCTTGCTGGAGCGGCTGCGCGGCCCGGTGCAGCAGGCACTCAGCGATGCCGAACTTGACAAGGCGCAGATCGATGAGGTGGTGCTGGTCGGTGGTTCGACGCGGATGCCGATGGTACAAAACCTCGTCGAGGCGCTGCTGGGCAAGACCCCGAATCGTGGCGTGAATCCCGATGAAGTTGTCGCGGTCGGCGCGGCGATCCAGGCGGGTGTGTTGGGCGGCGAGGTCAACGATGTGCTGCTGCTGGACGTGACCCCGCTCAGCTTGGGCGTCGAGACGATGGGCGGCGTGATGACCAAGCTCATCGAGCGCAACACGACGATCCCCGTGCAGAAGAGCGAGATCTTTTCAACGGCGGCGGACAACCAGACGGCGGTGGACATCCAGGTGCTGCAAGGCGAGCGCTCGATGGCGGCGGATAACGCGACGCTGGGCAACTTCCGGCTGGAGGGCATTCCCCCGGCACCGCGTGGTATCCCGCAGGTTGAAGTGCTGTTTGACATCGACGCGAACGGCATCCTCCACGTGACCGCGACCGATAAGGCCACAGGCCGTGCGCAGAAGATCACCGTGACGGCATCGACCAACCTCGACCAAGGCGAGATCGACCGGCTGGTGCGTGACGCCGCGCAGTACCGCGCCGAGGATGAGCGGCGTCAGCAGTTGGCGCTGGCGCGCAACGAAGCCGATACACTCGTCTATCAGGCGGAGAAGGCGCTGACCGAGCTGGGCGACAAGATCCCGGCGAACGACCGCAGCACCATCGAAGCGCAGATCCAGGCGGTGCGCAGCGCAGCGGCGAGCGAAAATGTTGACGCCATCCGCGCGGCGAACCAGACGCTGCAAAACGCGACCTATGCCTTGTCGCAGCAGGCGGCAGCGGATCAGAGCGCGGCCAACGGCGGCAGCTATCAGCCGGGCCAGGGCAGCGGACGCCCTGAAGATGTCGTTGAGGGCGATTTCACCGAGGCGTAAGCCGCGTTACGCTATTGAGTAGATAAATACAACGCGCCGGGCGAGTCGATCGCCCGGCGCGTTTGTTTGCGCGGATCACAGTGGTTATTGTGGGGTGTCCTGCTCTTCGGCGGCTGCGGCGGCCTCGCCCGCGTCGTCCTCATCGCGGGTGCGGATGCGTTCGTATTCCTGTTGGAAATCGGCGAGCAGCGCCGCCTTTTGATCCTCTGGGAGGAAGCTGGCCCGCACGGCATTCAACGCCACATCTTCCAGTTCCTCAACAGATAACTGACACTTCTCCACTGCCGCGAGGTATTCGTCGTTCAGCGACGTTTGATAAAGGGTGGGCATGTCTGCGCCGATCACGGCGGTGACTTCCTCATCGTACAACCGCCGCAGCGGATACTCCGCGACGTTCTGGACCCACCCGTGCGCTTGTGCCCGCGCGATGTTGATCATCACGCTCACCTGATGATCGACCAGGCGCTGCAGCACCTCCCCAGACTCGACGATGCCCCAGGCATCCACCAACCGACGTGGATTGAAGGTGTCGAGCGCTTCGATCACGCCCTCCAGCCCGAAGTCGTGGCCGGCACGTACCACCGTGGGCACGCTCTTTTTCTCCGCCATCTTGAAGGCCCGCTCGAACTGCCCCGCAGGCTGCGCATCTTCGCGCCCGCTCAAGCAGATGCCAACGATGCCCCCCTTGCGCCCGGTGACGCTGGCTGCCCAGCGCGCCACTTCATCGGCGCGGCGCGGTTCATCGCGGGGGATGGTTAGAATCCACGCCATCTCAACGCCCCAGGCGCGGCGTGCGCGCTCGCGCCCATCATTGAGCGCTTCCAGGAATTCGTCGGGGGTGAGTTCAATTTCGGGGTACAACGCCGGGTTGACGCTGATCTCTGCATAGCGGACGTTTTGTTTCGCCAGCACCACACCCACATCGTATACACTCCGAGTCAGATCCTCGGCGTGATGCAGCCAACTGTTGATCATCCGCACCAGTTCGTCGATGCGGTCGGGTTGTGGGTTTTGCAGCAGATCGACCCAGGTATCGAAGTGCTTGAGACCTTCGGCGATCTCGTTCTGCTCGGCGATCATGAGGAGGGTGGCTGCGCGGACGGCACCTTCGAGCTGCACATGCAGTTCGACTTTCGGCATCAGATGAATGTAATTCTCGATCCAGGACATGGGTTAATCTCCCACCGAATTGGTCGGCTGGGCGTGATTGTGGGGCGGCTGCGCGCCATCGGTTGCTGGGCTGCTTGCGTTCGACTGCTGCTCATGCGCGATGGCTGCACGCATGAACGCGGAAAACAGCGGATGCGGCATCGTCGGTCGGCTCAGAAATTCCGGGTGAAATTGGCTGCCGACCATGAAGGGATGGCCGGCGATCTCGGCGATTTCGACCAATTCGCCGTCCGGGCTGAGTCCGCTGAAGCGCATCCCGTGCTGCTCGAATTGCCGGCGATAGCGGTTGTTGAATTCGAAGCGGTGGCGGTGACGCTCGTGGGTCAGGGGGGCGTTGGTGTAGGCTTGTGCCGCCACCGACCCCACAGTGAGTTCACACGGGTATACCCCCAGCCGCATCGTGCCGCCCAGATTGGTCACGCCGCGCTGTTCCAGCATCAAATCGATGACGAAGTGATCGCTTGTCGCTTCGAATTCGGCGCTGTTGGCGTCCTCCAACCCGATCACGTTACGCGCAAACTCGATGCACATGGTTTGCATTCCCAGGCACAACCCCAGATACGGCACTTGGCGTTCACGGGCGAAGCGCCCAGCCAGGATTTTGCCTTCCACGCCGCGATAGCCGAAGCCACCCGGCACCACGATGCCATGCGCAGATTTTAGCGCATCCCAGCCTCTATCCCGTTCCAGATCGCCGGAATTGATCCAAACGATCTCGACATCCCGGTCGGCGGCGGTAGCGGCGTGGAACAAGGCTTCTTTCATGCTCATGTAGGCGTCGTGCAGTTCGACGTATTTGCCCACCACTGCGATTTTCACCGGTTTGTCCGCCGCACGCATCCGCTGGATCATGCTGCGCCACTCCGAAAGATCTGGCGATTGCACTGCCAACTGAAGCTGCTCGACCAAGTAATCGCCCAGCCCCGCATCTTCGAGCATCAGCGGCACATTGTAGATCAGATCCGCTGTTTTGAGCGGGATGACCGCGCGCTGCTCGACATCGCAGAACAGCGCGATCTTGTCGATGACTTCTTTGCTCACATCGTGATCGGTGCGCGCGATGATCACCTGCGGTTGAATGCCCAGGCTGCGCAGTTCGCGGACGCTGTGCTGGGTTGGCTTCGTCTTGAGTTCCTGAGTCGCGCCGATGTAGGGGAGAAAGGTCACATGGATGTAGAGCGAGTTGTTGCGCCCGGCGCTGAGCCGCATTTGCCGGATGGCTTCCAGGAAGGGCTGCCCTTCAATGTCGCCGACGGTGCCACCGACTTCGACGATCACCACGTCGGCGTTGTTCTCCTGGCCGACCAATGTCACCCGCCGCTTGATCTCGTTGGTGATGTGCGGGATCACTTGAATGGTGCCGCCCAGATAATCGCCGCGCCGCTCCTTGTCGATTACGTGGCTGTAGACCTGCCCGGCGGTGACGTTGGAGGCGCGCGTCAGGCTTTCATCGATGAAGCGTTCGTAGTGGCCCAAATCGAGATCCGTCTCGGCTCCATCGGCGGTGACGTAGACCTCGCCGTGCTGGTACGGACTCATCGTTCCCGGATCAACGTTGAGATACGGATCGAGCTTTTGAATCGCGACTTTCAGGCCGCGCGCCTTTAAGATGCGCCCGATGGCGGCGGCGGTCACGCCTTTGCCCACCGAACTGACCACACCGCCTGTACAGAAAATGTATTTCGGGTTTGCCACGAGGTTCGCTACCGTTCCACTGGTTATAGACTGACTGCCTGTCAAATGGCTGCTAACAACAAAAAAACAGCGGGGCGCATCGAGAACCGTGAGCCGGCCAATCTCCCCGCTGCTGGGTGCGAAAATGAATTGATGAAGCAGGAATTGCTGGGTGGCGTTAGACCAGACGTTCCAGGTCGTCGGCGGTGCGCCGCATATCCAGGAAGATCAAGCCCAGCTTCGCCCCCTCGCGTACCAGCGTGGTGAGCACCGCTTCTTCACCCACCGACATCAGGATGACGAAGCCATCGTCGCCCTTGATATACACCTGATCAAGCGAGCCGCGCCCCAACTCCCCCGCGATCCGCTCGCCAAGCGACAACATCGCGGCGGACATGGCCGATACGCGATCTTCTTCGACGTTGGCGGGCAGGGAGGAGGCCATCGTCAGACCATCCACACTCACAACGGCAGACGCTTCAATTTCCGGGGTTGTTGCCTGAAGATCCCGCAGACGATCCACCATCAATTCAGTCCGCGATTTCGCCATACATCCTGCTCCTCTCAAACCGTAACCCCGGTCAGGGTGCCGGAAGGCAGTTGCTTGAAATTCGCTGAAGTGACTGACCGACCACACACCAGCCACCAAGGATCGCAAACAAACTAAATACACACGTCATCACTCATTATACAGAACAGGCGGCAATCGGCAAGTCAACGCTGGCTATCGATTCATTGAGAAAACAACCCATCTGAGAAAAACAACCCATCGAGAACATGAGGCACGGGCAAGCGACAAGCAACCGACCACGAATCGGTTGCTCGTTGGGCGGCATTTGGAGACCAACGCCTGGGCGATGCTGTGCCTGCGCCATCCATACGGCGCACCAGCCCGCCGGGAAGCCGACTTAATCCGGGCTAGGCACTGTGGCAACATCGGCTATACTGGTGATCGATTGGTGAATTGTTGGTAAACACGCGAAAAGCGGAACTGATGCAGGAATACCCACAAGAAACTCGCCGAGCGAACAACACGCGCCCACGTTCCCTTGATGTTGTCCAGCATGTGGCTGAGCGGATCACCCACAGCGTCAGCCAGGTGATTATTGGCAAGCGCAACGAGATTCGGTTGACGGTGCTGGGGCTGCTCTCACAAGGGCACATTCTCATCGAAGATATTCCCGGCGTTGGCAAAACGATGATGGCGAAGGCGCTGGCGCGCTCAATTGGCGCGACCTTCAGCCGGGTGCAGTTTACGCCGGATATGCTCCCGTCAGATGTGACTGGGGTGTCGTTGTTCAACCAGAAGACGAACGAATTCGAATTTCGCCCCGGGCCGATCATGGCGCAGATTGTGTTGGCCGATGAGATCAACCGCGCGACGCCCAAAACCCAGGCCGCGCTGCTCGAAGCGATGGAGGAGCGGCAGGTCACGGTGGATGGGGTGACGTACGCGATGCAGGAACCGTTCCTGATTTTAGCGACCCAGAACCCCATTGAGTACGAAGGGACGTTTCCGCTGCCAGAAGCCCAGCTTGACCGCTTCATTATGCGGATTCAGCTCGGCTACCCCTCACAAACCGAGGAGATGCTGCTGCTTTCGGCACAGCAATACGAACACCCCATTCAGAGTACGTATCAGGTGGTCACGGTGCAAGAGCTTGTGAGCGCTCAGAGTGCCGTCCGTGAGGTGTATGTGGCCGAGGAGGTCAAACGCTACATCATTGAGCTGGTCATGGCGACGCGGCGGCACGGGGATGTCTACCTGGGCAGCAGTCCGCGCGGATCGCTGGCGTTGTTCCGCACTGCGCAGGCGCGCGCCGCGATGGCTGGGCGCGACTATGTGATCCCAGATGATGTCAAAGCACTGGCCGAAGTGACTTTGGCGCACCGCGTCATCATTGGCCCGGCAGCGCGCATCAAGGACATCTCATCCCGTTCGATCCTGCAAGACATCCTCGCTTCGACGCCGGTGCCGGGCGCGTCGGCGCAGTAACTGCCCAAATTTTACCCCCTCATGCAGAATCGCCGCATCGCCATCTACATCCTGTTGATCCCGTGCCTGCTGGTGGGCTTGTTCACCGGGCGCGCGTTCTTCTTCAACCTGGCGTATTTGCTGGGCGCGTTGCTGGTGGTGTCGCTGATCTGGTCGTGGTTGTCGGTGCGCTGGATCGGCATCAGCCGCCGCACGCGAACGCGGCGCGCGCAGGTGGGGCGCACGCTCGAAGAGTCATTCACTGTGCAAAACCGGGCGATTTTGCCGAAGCTGTGGCTCGAAATCCGCGATCATTCAGATTTGCCGGGGCACCGCGCAAGTCATGTCGTCCCGGCGCTGGGCGCACGCGCGCGCTACCGCTGGAATGTTGAAACGATCTGCCAGGTGCGCGGGCAGTTTCAACTCGGCCCTATGACCATCGTCAGCGGCGATCCGTTTGGGTTGTTTTTGGCGCCGCGCCGCTTGGGGGCCACCTCCCATGTGATCGTGTACCCGCAGGTTGTGCCTGTCCCGCGCTTCGAACTGCCCATGGGCCAGCTTTCCGGCGGTGAGGCGCAGCGGCGGCGTACGCAGTACGTCACGACCAATGCGGCAGGTGTGCGTGAGTACGCTTACGGCGACAGCTTCAACCGCATCCACTGGCCGACTTCGGCGCGCAAGAGCCGGCTGATGGTCAAAGAGTTCGAGATCGATCCGCTGGTGGACATCTGGATTCTGGTCGATTTCTCGAAGGCGGCGCTCGTTGAAGCCCCATCGGTGCGCCGCATCAACGGCGATGGCCCGGTGGTGCCCAGCGGCGAGCTGATCCCGGCTTCGACCGAAGAGTACGCCGTTGTGATCGCCGCATCGCTGACGCAGCACTTCATCGAAACGGAGCGGGCACTGGGGTTCGTCGGTTACTGCCCCGACCGCGAGATCCATCAGCCGGAACGGGGCCACCGCCAACTGACACACATTTTGGAAACGCTGGCGGTGGCGCGGAGTCTTTCGGGCTACACGCTGGCGCAGATGGTGATGCTGGAGATGCCGTATCTGACGCGCGGCACGACGATCATTGTGATCACCGCATCACTGGACGAAGCGTGGATCAGCGAAGCGCAGATTTTGGCGCGCAAAGGGGTGCGCCCCGTCTGCATCTTGATCGATCCGGCGTCTTTCGGTGCGCCCGTCAATATCGAGGACACCCGCGCGATGCTGCGGCTCGCCAAGATCCCGACGTTGGTTGTGCAGTACGGCGCGGATCTGTCGCGGACGCTGACGCAGCCGCTCACGTGATAGTTCAGGGCATATGGCCGAACAAAAGCGGATGACGGACGAAAACCTGTACATCGAAACGATCTCACCCACCACCCAGCCCGCGGCGCGGCGGCGCGGCGGCTATCTCTATGTGGCGGTGTTCACGAGCGGCATGACGACTCTCGCTGTCGAACTGACGGCTTCGCGATTGCTGGGCAGCGTCTTCGGGACGAGCAATCTGGTGTGGGCCAACGTGATCGGCTTGATGCTGCTGTACCTGACGGTTGGCTATTTCATCGGCGGGCGCTGGGCGGATCGCTCACCCTATCGCACGACGTTCTATCGCATTCTGGTGTGGGCGGCGTTCCTCAGCGCGCTGATCCCGTTGGCGGCGCGCCCTGTGCTTTCAGCGGCGGCCAATGCTGTTTACGACGTGGATGCCGGGTTAGCCATAGGATCATTCGCGTCGGTGCTGGTGCTGTTCGCCATCCCCGTGACGCTGCTGGGCACGGTCTCGCCATTCGCGATTCGGCTGGCGGTGACGGACATCGCCGCTGCGGGCAAGACCGCCGGGCGCATCTACGCGATCAGCACGCTCGGCAGCCTGATCGGGACGTTTCTGCCGGTCGTGCTGATCATTCCAGTATTGGGGACGTTCGGCACGTTTCTGCTGTTCGCGTCGATTCTGTATGTCGTGGGCCTGGGTGGGCTGTGGAGTCAGCATGGGGTAGGGGCGTTGCGCTGGCTGTGGATGCCCGCTGTGATCGCCGTGCTGTCCGCACTCACGCTGAGTGGGCCGCTGCGGGCTGCCGCGCCCAACGCAAGCATTCTCTACGAATCGGAGAGCGCTTACAACTACATTCAGGTGCAGGAAGATGCGGACGGCTACCGCTATCTCTACCTCAACGAGGGGCAGGGCGTCCACAGCCAATGGCACCCGGAAATTTACATCTATGGGCGCACGTGGAGCTTTTTCCTGATCGCACCGTATTTCAACGCGCCGCCGTTCACACCGGAAGACATCGACGCGGTGGCGGTCATCGGGCTGGCGGGCGGCACCATCGCGCGGCAGTACACCCACATTTACGGTGATGTGCCCATTGACGGCGTCGAGATCGACGGGCGGATTGTGGCGGCGGGGGCGGAGTTTTTCGATATGAACGCCGACGCGCTGCCCAACCTGACCGTACACGTCGAGGATGGGCGCTACATACTCAACCAACTCAACGGGGATTACAGCGTCATCGCTGTCGATGCCTATCGTCCCCCATACATCCCCTGGCACATGACGACCGTCGAGTTTTTCCGCGAAGCGCGCGCTCAATTGGCTGAGGATGGTGTGGTCGCGATCAATGTAGGGCGCACCGACACTGATCGCCGTCTGGTTGATGCGCTGACCGCTACGCTGCTGCAAGTCTTCCCGACGGTTCATGCGCTGGATGTGCCGTTTTCATTTAACACAATCCTGGTCGCGACTCGGCAGCCGACGCTGTCGAGCGATTTGCAGACCAACCTCGACGCCCTGCCTGCCGCTGCGCCGCAACCGCTGCGCGATATTCTCGCGCTGGGCACGAGCGCACTCGTCCCGACCCATCCGTCGGAACTGGTGTTCACGGACGACCGCGCCCCGGTCGAAACGCTGGTCGATTCGCTGGTGCTGAACTTTTTGTTCTCCGGCGGCATCGATCAACTCCGCCCCGTCGAGTGACTCAGAGCGTGACATCGGAGCCAAGCTGTGACTGAGACCACCACATTTTATATTCAATCCAAGCAATCCCGGCCCGCCGTGCGCCCCGTCGTGTGGGTGGCGCGGCTGTACTTAACGCTCGTGTTTCCGCTGCTGCTCACGCTGATCGCGGCGCGGCTGCTGATGACCCCGGCGTTTCTGGCGTTTGAGTACAATCGACCTGGTTTCCCGGCGGATTTCTACGGCTTCACCCGCGAAGATCGGCTGAATTACGCGCCGTATGCGATTGAGTACATGCTCAACGGCGCAGACATCAGCTACCTGGGCGATCTGACGTTCCCCAACGGCGCGCCCCTCTATAACGCGCGCGAACTGATTCACATGGTAGATGTCAAAGTGGTGACACAGCTTGCCTTCGGGGTGGTGTTCGTCGCTGGGCTGATTGCGGTGGGGGCTATCACTTATTTGGGGCGCTCAACGGCGCGGCGCGCCCATCTGCGAAGGGG
>JAADYY010000325.1 GCA_010092805.1 Chloroflexota bacterium
CCCCGGCCCCAGAAGCCACATACACCCCGTGACGATCCTGATTATATGCCATATGCCGGCGATCATCGGGCGGCGCTTGCGAATGCTGCGACGACCGGGCGGCCCAAGGCTGATTCCGGCGTCGGTAAGCCCAGCGCCCAGAGCACGGTGTGGGCGGTGTCGGCCACGCTGATCTCAACGCCCAGCGCACCCAGATCCACGCCCGGTGTCACGCCCGGCCCGGCGATCATCCAGGGGATCAGCATATCTTCGGGGATGTCCCGCCCATGCGTCGTCCCCAGCCCGCCGTGATCCGCCGTGAGGATGATCAGCGTCGAGGCGGTCAGGGCGCGGTCATCGAGCGCCGCCAGCAGCCGCCCCACCTGATCATCGGTGCGGCGCAGCTCGCGCAGGTAGATGTCGCTCATCCACCCGGTCAGGTGGCCGAAGTAATCCGGGTTGGGGAAATGCGCGAAGATCACGGTGAAGTCGGCGTCCAGCAGCTCGATCACCCGATCTACGACGCTGCGGTCGCCCTCACGGGCGAAGGTGTAGTCGATGCCCTCCGGCGCGAGTTGACACAGCCGCTCCTTGCCGACAACCATCGCCGTTGGCTGATCCGCCGCCGCCGTGATCGTCAGAAACGTGGGCGCTGCGATGCGCGGGCATGGGTACAGGCTGTCATTGTGATCAAGGCCGTGCTCCGCAATCGACAGCCCGGTCAGCATCGAGGCGTGGGCGGGCAGCGTCACCGACGGGTAGACGGTCGAGGCCGTCCACGCGACCGCGCCGCGCGCTGCCAACCCTTGCATATGCGGCGCGGTGTTGGCCCAGATCGCATCCGGGCGTGCGCCGTCCAGCGAGATCACGATCACGCGCTCGATGCCGTAATCGTCCGCTGGCGTCACGTCCTGCACCGCCGTGATCCTTGCCGGAGCGAGGATCAACAGCAGCAGCACGACGGTGCGAACGATCATCAGCCCGCCGCCCGCCGCCGAGGCGTGGTTGTGCGTGCGCCGGGTCGCGGTGCCGGGCGGGGTGCGCGCGGAAGCCGCTGCCGCCGCTGGTACAGATACCACTCGATCAGCAGCACGAGCAGCGCCAGCAGCGCCAGCAGCGGCCAGAATTCGCGCTGACCGATGGACTCTGCTTCGGCCTGCCCGATGACCGTCTGCCCAATGTTGAACGTCGGCTGCGGCGTGATGTCGCTTTCGCCGCTGTCGAACAGGTTGACCGCGAACCCGCCGCTGTCGATCACGTCGCCTTCCAGCAGCACCTCGACGGTGTACAGCCCCGTTTGATCGGTTTCGGCGAAGATGATCGGGCGGCCTGTGTTGTTAAACGAGCGGGTCGCGCCGTCCGGCAGCGTGATGCGCACCGACTCAGATTCGGGCAGCGGCGTAAAGGTCAGCGTCTCGCCGACGGACAGGCCCTCCGGCGCGCTGACGACCGTCTGCGGCGCGAACCAATCCAGCAGCGACGACATCAGCACCGGCCAGGCGATTTGCAGCGGCAGATCGGAGTCGCGCAGGTCGAACGTGAGGATCGCGATCTGGCGGCCATCGACCTCGCCAGCCAGCAGCAGCGGCCCGCCGTCCGCCACGATCAGTTCGTCGGCCCATTCGGCGGTGACTTCATTGAAGGCCAGAATATTCACGTTGTCGAAATCGACGAAGGTCATGCGCGGGTCTTCGCGGCGCACGCGCGGGTTGGTCGTCTCGCTGATGGTGCCGCCAACGGTGAACAACGGCGTCGCGTTGGGCGGCGCGATGATCAGCATGTCGTTGTCGGCGGGCAGTTGATTCGGCAGCCAACGGTCGAAGATGTACAGCGAGTCAAAATCGCCCACCAGCAGCCCGCTCTGAATGTCGCCGCGGAAGACCTCGACGGCGGGCAGGCTGCGCAGCACCTGCTCGATGAACAGGTTGCCCGGCGTCATCAGGATGATGCTGCGCGCGCCCCCCGTCCCAGAGACGGCGAAGGCGCGGTTGTCCTCCGGCAGAAAATCGGCCTGATCAGCGGCGGCGGGCAGGGTCAGCCCGGCCTGGATCGTCTGGAAATCGAGCGGCAGCGCCGACGACACCACCGGCAGATCGCCGCCTGCGGGGACGACGTAATTTTCGGCGGTGAACAGCTCGCCATCGACGCGCAGGTTGAAGATCACCTCGGTATCGACCGGGCCGTAGTTGGTGATCTGCGCGAACATCTGCGGATCGGCACCCGGCAGGGAGCGGGTCGCCAGCGCGCTGATCGCCAGGTTGTCGCTCGCAGAGCCGACCGGGACGAAGCGCAGTTCGCCGGGGATGGCTGGGAGCTGCGCGGTATCGCCGACGCCGCCGTCACCGATGATCACGACGTTGAAATCCTCAGCGCCCGCCGCACCCGCCGCCGCCAACGTCAGCGCGGCGTTCCAATCGGCGCTCGCGCGGCTGGGCTGTGCCCCGTTGATGGCGGCGCGCAGCAGCCCTTGATCCGCCGAGTAGGGGCTGAGGACTTCGGGCGCGTCGGCCACGCGGATGACCGTCACGGTGTCGCCCGGCCCCATCGTATCAACGATGTCGAGCGCTTCGGCTTTGGCCGCGTCGAAGCGGGTGCCGCCGGATGTATCGGTGGCGTTCATGCTCGCCGAAGCGTCGATCAGCACGGCGGTCTGCCCACTGCTGACGGCGGGCACGAGGATGAACGGGCGCGCCAGCGCAAAGATCAGCAGCGCCAGAATGATCAACTGCAAAATCAGCAGCAGATTGCGGCGCAGACGCTGCCAGGGCGTATTGGCTTCGTTATCCTGCAAAATTTGCTGCCACAGAAAGTTGCTGGAGATCGGGACTTCGCGGCGGCGCAGGCGCAGCATATACAGCAGAATGATCGGGGCGGCCAGCAGCGCCCCGATAAAGGCCAGCGGGGTCAGGAAGGACATAAGCGACCTATCTTCTTCACGATCGTGCTTTTGATCGTACTTTTATGTACGTACGCAGGCGCGCGGCATCACGCGAACACCGCCCGCCGATGTGCCTATCATTTTAGCGCGATTCAGACGCGAGGGGGAAAAGTCGCTCAAGGTGGTTTAGAGTCAGCACCATTCATCAGCACCATTCAGAGGAGTCGGCAAGAGGAGTCGGCAAGAGGAGTCGGCAAAAGGAGTCGGCAAATGCACCTCTACACCATTCAAGAGGACACGTTCTTCGCTCTGTACACGGGGCAGTCGGCGGATGGCAAGCAGTATTTGCTGACCGCCATCAAGCGCACGAAGGATCGACTTGGTTACACCCGGTCACACGC
>JAADYY010000326.1 GCA_010092805.1 Chloroflexota bacterium
ATCAGGACAGCAGCAGATACAGAAACACTGTGATGCCGATGCCGATCAACACGCCGAAGATGGCCGAGCTGCACCCTGTTAACAGGTGCGGCTCCTGCCGCTGCATCACGTAGGTGGGGCGGTCGCGCAGAAGTTCCCGCATCAGATCGAATTGAGCGATGCCGCTGATCACGTTGTGCCGATAGCGCAGGTAGGCCCGACCACCCACGATCAACACGACGGAGGCCAACAATAATCCGATCATCAACGCGAATCCGTTGAGTGTCGTTTCACCAATAAGCCACAAATGTAACTTTGCCAGAAACTCAGCGACCCAATCCCCAATCGCTACCATGAGTGAAACTCCTTCAACAAGCCCGTGTGATCAACACGAACGAGCGCGGTCTGGGGTATGTGATGAAAGCTCTGCAATTAACGTTTGGCTCTTTATCTCCCATCGTATATCACCCACAGATTTCTGTCAACTTATGATAGAAAGCTGAAAGCGAGTTGTCATAATTTCAACAGCAACGGAAGTGATCTACTGAAAGCATGATATGATTGTGTTGATAAAAAGCGAGAAGATGACCACTGGAGTGACTACCCGTGACAGATATGAGCGATCCCAGCTTTCCCCTGGGTGATGTCAAATTGCCAGAGGAGATTGACAGATTCCTGACAGCGTTATGCGATTTAGGCCTGCCATCTTCCTCGCAGCATCCTGATCATTGTGCGCGCATCCGTCGTCGAGTCAGCTACCTGTCTGCCTGGCACCTGCCGCCGAAGCTCTTGTGGGCGGGGGCGCTGCCCCTAAATCTCACCCTGCCTTCGCATCTCGCCGCCTTGGTGCCTGACGAAGCACAGCGGCTGCATCAACGGTTGGGGGCCACGCTGCCGCTGCTCGACTGGCATGACTCCGAACACAACGCTATGGCGCTCTACAGCCGTCAGAAGTCGCTGTTTCGGCTGCTCTACACCGATTTAGAGGTGGCGCTGCTAAACCTGGCAGACCATATGAGCTTGCTCGAGCTGTGGCAGCAGCCAGAAGACCGAAGTTTGGTGACGCTGCTGAGCCGCGAGAGCCGCGCCATCGTCGTGCCAATTCTGCGCCGCCTGGGCGCGCAGAATTGGCGTTGCCGCGTGTATAACACCGCCCTTCAGTATGATCCACACTACACAAAAGTCCTGGCAGATTACCACGATTTTATTTCCGAAGACGGCTGGTATCAGAAGCGTGTCCGCGAGATCGTCGACCGCACGCGCGAAGCGATCAATCGCGCAGGAATCACCGCACACGTAGAACAACGCGATCTTCATTTGCACAGCTTCTACGAGCAGCATCAGGAACTGCGGCATCAACAGCGCAATACCTTCATCGTCCAAGTCATGGTTCATCCCGAAACGGAAGCCGACTGTTACAAGATCTTGAAGGTGGTGCACCAACTTGGCGAGCCGATTCGGATCGACGATTTGATCGCGCGACCGGGGAACAACGGCTATCGCACCCTCAAGACGCTCGTGCGCTACTGCCGGGCCGATGACGATTCTTATCAAGTGCGCTACCACATCGAAACCGATGCTATGTATAAGTTCAACTCGGAAGGCTACTTCGCGCACGAACGTGCCAACGAAGCATCCGCGTGGTGGAACGATGTCGGCTACATGAACCATTGGCTTCCGCGCATTGAAGCCGCCGAAACCGATGGCAAAATCACGGTTTTCACCCCGGCGGCCATCCCCATCCAACTGCCGTCCCGCGCTACTGTGCTCGATTTCGCCTATCGCATTCACTCGGAGGTCGGCAATACCTGTGATGGCATTCGCGTTGGGCAGCAGCCGGTTCGTCTTGACCATAGGCCGGAACCGGGTGATGTCATTCAGGTCATCACCAACCCGTCGGCCCCCGGCCCCACAGAAGCGTGGCTTAAACTTGCCAAGACTCCGACCGCCCAGCGCTACATCCGGGCCTATTTGAATCATCATCAACTTCGGGGCGAGCGTGGGCAAACACATTTTCGGCAAATCCTCGATCTTGTGACTCAGGACTTCGGTCTCAACATCTCCAGCAAGGAGGTTGAAGCTGCCATTGAGGAATGGGTCTCGAGAAGCGCTGCATATCACTCGGTCAATGAATACATGCACGCGGTCGCAGTCGGCAGCGAAAATCCGACAAAGCTGATCCGGCGGATCATCAATGATAAGGTCAGCGGCTGGATTGTGCAGCAGGACGGCACCAAGCTGCCAGAGCGCATCAGCGTGGCCATGTGCTGCATCCCCAACCCCAACAATGAGATTGTCGGGGTGCCGCGGCGTGCCCGCAGGCACAGCGCCATGTATTACAGCGTCCATCGTGCCGACTGTCCCACAATCGATCCAACGACCGCGCTTCCGCTCAAATGGGTGGATTTCAGCCCGCGCGATCAAATTGCCGTTCAGATCGATGCGTGGGATCGCGAACGCCTCGCCCATGACATCCTGGAAGTGGCCCACAAAAATGGCTTCTTCGTTCGCCAGTTCAACGCGCGGGTGCTTTTGGGGGGTGGCGCTCGCATCGACATGCTGCTTGAGATAGAGCAACATACAACGTTGGATAATTTGGAGGAGCAGTTCGCCAAGGTTGACCGAGTCAAACACGTCCATCTGCGCTATCTGACGCAGCGCGAAACGGAAATTCGCAATCGTAACCTGATGACAGCGAATCCTTACACCCCACAACCGATTCAAGATGCGATCATGTTCTTTGGGCGGGAGCGGGAATTGGCCGAACTGGCGCATTTTCTGAGCAGCCCAGCGCAGCGCAGCGCCCTGATCACCGGGCAGAGACGAGTCGGGAAAACGTCGACGCTGCTGAAACTCCAGCGCGACAACCGGTCGGCAGAATCGCCCTGGCTGCCTGTGCTCATCACATTGCAGGCCGACAGCCGTGTGCTGGAAAAGCTTGTCGGGCAAATCATCGAGGCCGTTAAGGGCGCGTTGGAACAATACAGCCCACAGATCAGCGCTCAAGTTTATCCGGGCGACTCGCTGCCGCAGCGGTTACAGCAAGATCCTGCTAGCGCGCTGATCCGTTGGCTCAGGCACGTCACCGAGGCACTCGGCGAGCGTAAACTACTCCTCCTATTCGACGAAGGGGATCGGCTTTTTGCCAAGCCAGGCAGCGACGCTCATGGCGCTGATGTGTTTGACTTTCTGCGCGATGTGAGCCAGGCACCGCAGGTTGACCTCAAGCAGATTCATGTCATCAATGAGTATTATCTGCGCTGCCCACCCCAAAACCGACCGGAGTTCACCAAGTTTTTGACCAGCTCAAGCCGCACGATCCGCATCGGGGCGCTTGAAACGGCACCCGCGCAGGATTTGATACAAGTGCCTATGGCTGACCAGATCACGTTTTCGCCGGGTGCGGTGGATTACTTCCGTGAGCAGGTGAGCAACCAGCCCTACTACATCCATCGCCTCGCTGACGCCCTCGTCAACCACCTTGCCCGGCCCGAACAGCCGCAAAATGGCGAGATTATCGTCACCAGAAGCGATATTGACACGGTGATCGACACCTTCGCCAATGATCATGAGGGCGGTTCGATGACCTTCGCCCACGTGTTCGAGCTGCGCAGCGATATGGAAAAGCAGCTGCTCGACTTGATGATCGCAGCGCTCGAAGGTGATGCAACTCAGTCCGTTGCGGAGGCCGATCTGCTCAACACATTGTCCCCAGAAATGCAAACAGCGGCGCGCAGATCATTGAGCAACCTGGTCGCGGCAGATATTTTGGGCCGCGCCGCCCCCGGGGGCAGCCTCGCCTATCATTTCCAAACACCGCTCTTTGCACGCTGGCGCTATCGACAACTGTTCCCGTTGGAGTTGGGGAAGGTACCGCAATGACAGCCAATCCATTCACGCGCCTGCAAAATCAGGCAGATAAGGTCAATTTGATCGGGCGTGAGGCCATTGTTGAACAGATTGCGCAGAAGACGACGAGCACCCTGCAAGCCAACTCTGTGCTCCTTTACGGGCTGACGGGCATCGGAAAATCCACGCTGATTCGCGCCATCACGCAGAACCCCAGCGCGATTTTCGCGCCAGCGTGCCAACCGGTGCTGGGCATCCCGTTTGCCGACTCACCGGAGAACCTGCGCTTCCTGTCGATTGGGTTCAGGCACTACAACCCACATCACACAACCCCCGAAATGATATTCGCGGCCCTCGCTCACGGCATCGAGGAGCTTGAGCGGCATCAGTATCAAGCGCTGAAGCTGGAAAAGTTAAACCACCTGGATCCCATCGATTTCCAGAGCCTGTACAAAAAGGCGGCGCAAGCCCGCGCAGATTACCGGTTTGTCATTGGCATGGATGATTTTGACCGCGTGCTCATCGAGAATTCCGACATTGACGCGCTCAACAGCCTGCGCGCGCTGAGTCCGCTGGTAGCCTTCATCATCACCAGCACCCATTCACCCCGCGAGTGGCAGGAGCGCAGCGCTGCCTTGACGGGATCACCCTGGTTTAACATCTCCGTGCCGACCGAGGTTTCGCTGTTTGCGCCAGACGAAGCGGCGGCGTTCGTGCGCGCTGCATTGGGCACCGGGGAAACCGTATCGATGCAAGACGCTGATGTCGATTGGCTGCTGAATTTCGCGGGGCCGCACCCACATTTTATTTTGCTGGTGGGCGAACAGGTACACCGCTATATCAAGCAGACAGGCCGCGTCTTGAGCGCGTCAAACGAGGTCGAACTGATCGCGGATCGCTGCCTCGAAGTGGCATGGAGTGCGTTGGTGGACTTTTGGCACCAATTCAGCGATGACCAGATGAACGTGATGCGGCAGGTGGCAGACACCGGATCGACCATACGAGATGCCGCGTTTGTCAGCCTGTGGAGAAAAGGCATTTTGCAAGCACAGGGGGAGGGTTGGCGCTTGTTTTCCAACTTGTTTGCCGAATTTGTGCGCCAGTTTGGGCGAGATCAAACGCCGCGTGAATTGACAGGCTTGACCCCGTTGGAGCAAAGCTTCTACCGATATTTGAGCAGCAGCGCAGGTAAAATCTGCACCTACGACGAATTGATCAACAGCATTTGGCAACGCGACAAACCGCAGAACCCAAATGAAGCGTTGAATTCACTGGCATCGCGTCTCCGGCGGAAAATCGACGACGCCGCAATCGGCGAATTGCAGACGTTTCGCGGCCAGGGCTATCGTTTCGTCCCCAAATAGCCGCCCAATACGAGTGGTGATTTATGTGGACATGGCGTTGTTGTCCTTCGTTTCAGGGGCAAGGCAACATCCACAATATTCACCACTCCCCCTGCTCATCAACGCACGCCGCTCGTAGGCCCACATCGGACCGCCTCGGCGCGAAAGCCATCGCCGTATAACTCCCCCTCCATTCTGCTATTATGTCAGTAGCTTATATGATCTTGATCCAAAATATAACATTTTTTTAACATCATCGAAGTAATGTCCTTCAGGTCGTCACAAAATTGCCTACACTCGATGAACGACTCTGTTCTTTTGAAGATCAACCATCTAAAGACACACTATCACACCCCAGATGGCATCGTGAAAGCGGTTGATGATGTCAGTTTTCGGTTGCATTCGGGTCAACGCCTGGGCCTCATCGGCGAGTCCGGCTCCGGCAAGTCCACCATCGCCTACTCATTGATGCGCTTGATTCGCTCGCCCGGCAGAATCGAAGCGGGTGAAATTGTTCTGGATGGCATTGACCTCCTGGGTGTCTCGGACGAGGAAATGCGGCAGGTGCGGCTGGCAGACATCGCGCTCGTCAGCCAGGGAGCCATGAACTCGCTTAACCCGGTGGTTCGCATCAAGCGGCAGTTTATCGATGGCCTGGAGAATCATGGGGTGCGGCTGACGCGCCGTGAGGCCCACACCCGGATCATCGATCTGCTGGTGCGCGTGGGGCTGAAACCCGAAGTCGCCGACATGTTCCCGCACGAACTCAGCGGCGGGATGAAGCAGCGTGTGTGTATCGCCATTGCGATCAGTATGGAGCCGAAACTCATCATCGCCGATGAACCGACCAGCGCCCTCGATGTGGTGGTGCAGCGCCGCGTGATGCAAACTTTGCTGCGTGTGCAGGCGGAAATTGGGGCGGCGGTCATCCTCATCGGCCACGATATGGGTCTCATGGCGCAGTTCGCCGAGCGCGTTGGGGTGATGTACGCGGGCAAGCTGGTGGAAGAAGGCCCCATCCACCAAATTTTCAGACAGCCCCAGCACCCCTACACCCAGACGCTGATCAACAGCCTGCCCAACCTGGAACGCAAAGAGATGATCCCGATTGCGGGCCGCCCCCCGAATTTATTGCATCCGCCGCCGGGGTGTGTGTTTCACCCGCGCTGTCCGCAGGTCATGGAGCGCTGCAAACACGAGATCCCGGCGGTGTATCACCCATCGCCCGATCATCGCGCAGCCTGTCATCTCCTCGATGAACCGGAGCCAACCCGCTTATGAGTGTTCTGCTAAGCGCGAACAACGTCACGAAGGTGTTTGGCGGCGGCGTCTTTGAGGGTGAACCGAACGTCGCGCTGCGCGACTTCTCCCTGGGCATTGACATTTCCAAACCGTCGATCACCGCCGTCGTTGGTGAGAGCGGCAGCGGCAAAAGCACGATGGC
>JAADYY010000327.1 GCA_010092805.1 Chloroflexota bacterium
GGTAGCACACCGCCCACGATCTGTTGTCCGATGCACGGTGGTAGCTACACGCGCCCACCATGCTTTCCTCCACCCGCTAAAGTCGGGTGGTTTCCAGCACGGAGGGTTCGATGAACCAGATCGATGTCGAACTTCGGCAAATTGTCAAGGAATTCCCGGCACGCGGCTCCGAGGGGAGCTTGCGGGCCGTTGATGATGTCTCGCTGCACATTGAGCACGGCGAATTCTTCGCGCTGCTCGGCCCCAGCGGCTGCGGCAAAACGACCACCCTGCGCATGATCGCCGGGTTCGAGGAGCTTTCCAGCGGCGACATCCTGATTCGCGGCCAATCGATGCGCGGCGTCCCGGCGTTTCACCGCCCGGTGAACACCGTTTTCCAGGATTACGCGCTCTTCCCACACATGACGGCGCTGCAAAACGTGATGTTCGGCCTGGAGATGGAAAACATCAGCAAGGCGGAGGCGCGCCAGCGGGCCGAAGAAACCCTGACGATGGTGCGCCTGAATCAATATGACCGCAAGCCGCGCCAGCTTTCCGGCGGGCAGCAGCAGCGGGTGGCGTTGGCGCGGGCGTTGGTCAAGCGACCGGCGGTTTTGCTCCTTGACGAGCCGTTGGGCGCGCTCGATCTCAAGCTGCGGCAGGCGATGCAGTACGAACTCATGCAGATGCAGCAGCGGTTAGGGATCACGTTCGTCTATGTGACGCACGATCAAGAGGAAGCGCTGACGATGGCCGACCGCATCGCCGTGATGGACAGCGGTCGCGTGCTGCAAGTGGGCCGCCCCGACGAAATTTATGAGCAGCCCAACAGCCGCTTTGTCGCCGATTTCATCGGCGAGACGAATTTCATGCAGGGCACGCTGCGCGGGCGGGAGGGTGCTGCCGGGACGGTGCAAATCGACGCCGAGACGCGCATCGAGGCGCAGGTGAACGGCAGCGACGCGCAACCTGACCACGAAGTGACGGTGGCGATTCGCCCCGAAAAGATCACATTGGTGCCCGTCGATGGGGTCGCCAGGCAGGGCGATAGCTATCAGGTGCCCGCCGAAGTGGTGCTGGAAGCCATGCAAGCGGAACGCAGCAAAACCATGCTGCCCGGCACGATCACGTTTGCCAACTACATCGGCACGGATACGCGCTACATCGTGCGCATCGGCGCGAACACCGATTTGGTGGTGCGGGTGCAAAACGCCGGCCAGCGCTACGACACCATCTTCCAGCGCGGCCAATCGGTGATGGTGTTCTGGGCGACGGAAAACGCCCGCATCCTCACCCACTGATTGACAGCCGGGCCGCCGCCAGCCGCCTCGACTTGCTCGCGCTGCTGATCGTCTTCTGGGCGTGATCGGGGTGCAGGCCGGGGCGATCCCCCGACCTGCGCTGATCGGCTGGATGGATCGATTTACGCGAACAGGGCTGCGGCGAAGGTGTAGAGCGTGCCGCCGTAGCCGGGGAACTCGGTGGTGACAGCGTTGCTGAACTCTTCGAACGATTCGCTGGTGGCGATGGCTTCGCCCATGAAGTTGAGATAGGCGATAGCTTCTTCGATCTCGCCGAAGGTCGTCGGGTAGCCATGCCCCGGCAGCATCGTCTGGTAGCCGTCGGCGGTCAGCCCACGCAGCCCCTCAAGCACCGCCACCCAGTTTTCGAGATCTGGGGCCAGCGGGAAGACGTGCGCATTGTTGTAGAGCAAATCCTGCAAGATGACCGTGCGCGCTTCCGGCAGGCGGAACACGATCTGCTCCGGCGCTTCGGTGGGGCCAACGATCTCAAATTCGAAGGTGACGCCGTCGATGGTCTCCGAGCCAGCGGTCAGGCCGCCAGTGGGCACGATGTACGTGTCTGGCAGCACTTCGGGCGGAAGCACATTCGGCAGGGTGTTGGCATCGATGGTTGCCTGCACACCAGCCGCAATTGCGTCGGTGGAGATGAACGGCGCGTCGAAATTCTCCGCGCCCAGCCAGTGATCCGGGTGTTCGTGGCTCAGGTAGATGCGCTCCACTGGCTTGCCCAGGCTGTCGACGTAAGCGGCCAGTTCGGCAGCGAACGGGCGGAGCTGCTGGACATCCACCAGCACAAGCTGATTGTCCGTTTCAATGATGTGGCTGGTCACCAGGTTAGATGAGTCCGGCGCGACATAGGTGTGCAGGCGCGCAGCGGGCGTGGGGGTGATGAGGACGGTCCCCTGCATCCCTTCCATTGGGTTCATTTGCGCGTGGGCCGGGCGCGTGATCCCCGGCAGCAGCGACGATCCAGCGGCGGCAGCACCGGCGATTCCGGCGAACTTCAGGAAGTGACGGCGAGAAAGCTGCGACATAGGGTGAGTTTTCCCTTTTCACTAGTCGTACTTGAGTCGGTGTCGGTTATGCTGTGTTGTGTCGATGGGTGGTGCTTGATGCGCGTTCTTCACGAGACGCTCAGATGTTTGCGGTAGGCTAGAACGCGGGATCTCGGCGCTAATTAGAGCGGATGGGCTGAGACTTTGCAACTAATCATATGGGCAGGCTCCCCCTCCGGTCGATCAGCGGGCAGCCACCACCTGGATAGGACTCTGATGCAAACCCGACGTGCGTTATTGTTCGTGCCCGGCGACGACCGGCGTAAACTCGAAAAGGCGGCGGCGCTTGATGTCGATACCGTCATCCTGGATTTGGAAGACGGCGTGGCCGTCAACCGCAAGGACGAAGCCCGCGCCACCGTTGACGCCGCTCTGCGCGAACTCGATTTCGGGCGCAGTGAACGGCTGGTGCGCCTCAACCCAGTGACCTCCGGAATGCACAAAGCCGACATCGCCGCGACAGTTCATGCGCACCCGGACGGTTACGTCCTGCCCAAAGTGGAGACACCGGGCGAAATTCTGGAGGTTTCGGCGGATTTGTGGCAGGCCGAAAGCCAGCGCCGCTGGCCGTCACGCTCGATCATCCTGCTGGCACTCATCGAAACGGCGTTGGGTGTGGTCAACCTGCCCGGCATCGCCACCAGCGATCAACGGCTGAAGGCGCTGATTCTGGGCGCGGAAGACCTGGCGAGCGACTTGGGCGCGCGGCGCACGGCAGCCGGCCACGAGATCGCCTATGCACGGGGGGCGCTGGTGATGCACGCCAAAGCCTTTGACCTTGACGCCATCGACACACCGTATGTCAAACTCGCCGACCGCGCCGGGCTGATGGCCGAGACGACGCTGGCGCTCGACATGGGCTACAGCGGCAAATTGGCTATCCATCTGAATCAGGTCGAGCCGATCCAGGCGGTCTTCACACCAACAATTGAGGAGATCCGCGCGGCGCAGCGCTTGATCCGCGCGCACGACGAACATCAGGCGGCGGGCAGCGGCGTGTTTGCGCTCGATGGCAAGATGGTTGATATGCCGATGATGCGCGCAGCGGTGATCGTGTTGCAGCGGGCACGCGCCGCCGGCATCGACCCAGACACGGCGGTCTAGCAGCCCCGAACGCGCGCTCACCCCCTTCAGGGGATGGGTTGTGTACAAGCTGATGTACACTGAATGAGGCGAGCTGTGCCCCGCTGATTGTGGATTGGTGTGGCGGCCCGGCGGATCGCTGGCCGGGGCGGGAAGGTGTGGCCGGGGCGGGCGGCCTCGCCTATAATGTCCGCTGAATGAGCGCTCACGGAGTAATTCGGACCCCCATTATGAGATGCTGCTCCCGTAACCGATTCACGCGCGCTGCTGTGCTCCTGCTCGTGCTGGCGCTGACCGCCACTGTCGGCGCGCAGGATCTGCTGCCTGCCGATTTGTACGTGCTGCTCAACGATGGCCGGGTCGAGCGCTTCCGCACGGAGGGCGGCGCGCCGATGGTGCTCACCCCAGATGACGCCTTCGTCATCGATTTCGCCGTCGATGCGCTGGGCGAACGGCTCGCGTACCGCACCGCTTCCGGCCTGTTCACCCTCGATTTGCCGCCGGATGACCGCCCGGTCGGGTCGGCGCGGCTGATCGACGCCGAGGCGGATGTGCCGCCGTATCGCGGGCGCGGGGCCTCGATTGCGTGGACGCCGAGCGGCGACGGGGTCGCGTATACGACGCAGCGCGGCGCGCGCATCTACTTCGATACGGCGGACGGCCCGCAGTTCACCTCCGTGACGGAAGGCGTCTTCTTCGATTTGCGGTGGTCGCCGGGGGGGCGCTTTCTGCTGGCGCGCGCCGAGCAGGATGTGTGGTGGGTGTACCGCCGCGACGGGCTGCAACTGCCGCTGACGAGCATCATCTCGACGGCGACCGGGGCGGCCTGGGTCAGCGATCACGAGATCGTGTTTGCCCCGCCGACGGGCGGCCTGCGCCTGATGGATCTCGATCTCGCCAACGCGCAAAGCGTGCTGCTGGATGAATCCATCGAGTATCGGCTGCCCACCCTCGACAGCGACGACGCCTTACGTTTCTTCGCGCGCGCCCCCGCCGACCCCGAAGTGCCGCCCGATTCCGGGCGGCTGCTGCGGCTGGGGCGTGGTCAACAACAGATCGAGGTGATCGGCGAGCTGCCCATCGCCCTCACGGGGCTGCGCTGGGATCCCAGCGGCGAACTGCTGATCGCGCTGCAAGGCGGCGCAATCGCGCTGCTCAACCCGCTGACGGGCGAGGCTTTCACGCTGCCGGCCAGCAGCGCCGTCGCCTACAGTTGGGGGCCGCTGCCGCAAGCGCTCCTCCCCACACCGGAACTGCCGGCCACCGCGATCGCCGCCGCCCCGGAGATCCTCGCCACGCCGACGCTCGATCTGCTGCCGACGCCGACGCCCGGCCCCATCAGCGCGGTGACCGGGCTGCCGCTGCCGACGGATCTGTTTTTCCTCGCGCCCGACAGCAACGGCGTCCAGCAGATCTGGCGGATGCCCGCCAACGGCGCGTCCCCGCTGCAACTCACGGTGGGCGGCGGCGATGTGAATGAATTCGCCATCGCGCCCGACGGCTTACAGGTCGTTTACGTGAGCGATGCCCAGCTCTGGATCGAGCCAGTCAACGCGGGCGGGCTGCGCCAATTGGCCGAACTCAACAGTTTTGCGCCCGCCAACCCCACTTTCAGCCCCGACGGCACGCAGATCGCCTACGTCGATGAAGGCGCGCCCAACGGCGGCATCTGGATCGTCCCGGCGGCGGGCGGCGACCCGGAGCGCGTGCTGGCGAATGAAGCGGCAGACCCGGCCAGCGGCGATTTCCGCGTGTATCGGCGTCCGCAGTTTGCCCCGGACGGGGATCGGCTGCTGGTGGATATTTACTTCGCGGCGGGCGTGCAGATGGGCATCCTGGATCTGGCGACGGCGACCGTTACGGATATTCCCGTCGCGGAAGTCGGCGACATCCGCCCGCTGACCGCCCGCTGGCTGAGCGATGGGCGCATCCTCACGCACAGCGACGCGACCGCCCCTCTGCCCATCGCGCCGGGCCTGTACCTGTACGACGCGGTGGCCCCGGCGACGACGGCGGTTGAGGGGCTGCCGTTGGGCGCGGGCGTGATCATCCGCAGCGTCCGCGAGATCGCGCCGGGGCGGTTGCGCATCGTGCTGGCCGATGGTCAGGAGGCCGTCGTCCTGCGCGTGATCGATCTGGTGGGCCGGGAGCCGCAGCGCGTCCGCGAGATTGAGGTGCTGATCGCGCCGCGCCTCTCACCCAACGGATCGCGGTTGGCGGGGTACACCAGCCTCATCGACATCGAGGGGGTGCGGCAGGGGCCGCTGCTGTTCGTCGATTTGGCGACGGGCGAGCGCTTCTTGCTCAGCCAGCCGCCGACCGTCTGGGGTATCGCCTGGGGCCGCTGATCGTACACTGATCAGCCGCGACCCCAGACGCCGTATAGATCCATGCCCAGCGGCACAGTCATCGTGCGGATCGCTATGCGCCGAACCGATCTGGGAAGACCGTGCGGGCGAGCTGCTCCTCTTGAGCGACCAGGGCGCGCAGGGCGTCCAACCCTTCGTTCCAGAATGCCGGGTCGTTGAGATCGATGCCGACACGCGCCAGAATCCGGTCGGGGTAATCCGAATCGCCCGCCGCCAGGATGTCGAGATACTGCGGCACAAACTCCGCGCCGCGCTGCTGATACAGGTTGAACAGCGCCAGCACCAGCAGTTCGCCGAAGGCATAGGCATACACATAGCCCGGCGTATGGATGAAGTGCGGCACGTAACTCCACCACTGGCTGTAGCTCTCGCGCAGGGTAACGCTGCCCTGGAACAAGTCGTTTTGCGTCTGCAGCCACATTTCGTTGATGCGCTCGGTGGTCAATTCGCCTTCTGCACGGCGGGCGGTGTGCAGCGCGTCCTCGAAGCGGTTCATGGCCACCTGCCGGAAGATCGTGGCGAAGCTGTCCTCGATGCGCTCGGCGATCATCGCCAGCCGGGTCAATGGATCGGTCTCTTTGTTGATCAGGTCGTTGAAGACCATCATTTCGCCGAACACCGACGCGGTTTCGGCGGTCGTCAGCGGCGGATGCAGCCCATAGATCCCCTGCGTTTGCCCGGCCAGGTAGCCATGCACCCCGTGACCGAGTTCGTGGGCCAGCGTCATCACATCCTTCGATTTGCCCGTGTAATTCATGAACACAAACGGGTGCGCCGAGGGCACGGTGCTGCTGCAAAACGCCCCGCCGCGTTTATTCGGCAGCAGCGCCGCGTGAATCCAGCTTTCGTCAAAGAAGCGCCCGGCAATGTGCCCCAACTGGTCGCTGAAGTTGCCGTAGGCCGTCTGCACGATCTGGCGCGCCTGATCCCAGGAATAGAAGCGCTCCTCAGCGCCGAAGCTGACAGGTGCGTAGCGATCATAGTCATACAGCGCGTCGTACCCCAGCATGAGCCGCTTGAGGTTGTAGTGGCGCGCCACAATGTCGTAACTGGAGGTGACCGCCGTGATCAGCGCCTCGACGACCGAAGCCGGCGCTTTGTTCGAGAGATTGCGCGGCGTGATCCACGATTCGTAGCTGCGCCGCTTGTCCTCGGCGGCTTTATCGGCGGCCAGCACGTTGGTGATGAAGGTCAGTTCCATTTTGCGCGTGTGCAGCGTCGCGGTGATCGCGTCCGCCGACCGTTCCCGCAGCGCGCGGTCCCGGCTGTACAGGTTCGCCAGAATCTGCGACTGGGTGAGCTGCGCGCCGTCCAACTCAAAGCGGAGCGCACTGGTCAACTGGGTGAAGAAGCGCTGCCAGGCGCTGCGCCCGGTCACCGACTTTTCGACCAGGAGCTGTTCTTCTGGCTCCGTGAGCTGGTACGGTGCCCAGCGCAGTTCGGCGTCCAGATAGTGGCGATGCTGCGGGGTCAATGCCGGGGCAGCCAGGATGGCTTGTGTGACATCTTCCGGCGCTTGCGCCCATTCCAGGTCGAAAAACAGCAGCGTCTGGCCGAAGGCCGCGCCATACTCCGTGATCTTCTGCATCAGCGCACCGTACTGCGGGTTGGTCGTGTCGGTGGAATACAGCAGGCCCACAAACGAACGGATGCGCCCGTTCTGGTCGGCGATTGCGCCCAGGGTTTCCAGCGCGGCGTTCATCTCTGCGCCGCTGAGCTGTGCGACTCTGCCGCGATACTGCGCCGCGAAGGCTTCCGCTTCGGCCAGTGATGCGTCCAGGTCGCGCTGAATGTTCGGGTCGTCCGCGCCGCTGTAAAACTCCGAAAGATCCCAGATAACCGTTTCGGCCCCGGTTTGCTGTGCTACGGTTGCATCAACCATCTCAATACGTTCCTTGCTTATCAAACTACACGTTGTAAGTTTAAGCCATCCGGTCGATCTGAACAAGGATGAGCGCAGCGCTTTTTTGCCCTCACCCCAACCCCTCTCCCGACCGGGCCTGCGGCCCTGGGAGAGGGGCTAAAACCGCCCACTGCGCGACTGGTCTCCCTTGTCGCCCTTCTCGCCCTTGTCCTAGCTGCGCAGCAGGGGCTGCCGTTGGCATGTGGAGCAAGGGGTTAGGGGGATGAGGGCTGAACCGCACCCACTTGAAGGGCACCCCGCACCGCCGATCAGCCATGCTCACCGTTAAATGGCGTAGAGCTTGACGGCTGTATCACCGAGGATGGCGTCAATTGTCGCCTGATCATGGCCTGCGAGGGCGGTGTTGGTTTCTGCCCACACTTTGGCGTAATCCCCGGCGAGGATGGCGACGGGCCAATCGCTGCCGAACATCAGCCGCTGAGCGCCGTAATGCTCAATGGCGTAGTCGATATACGGCTTGAGGTCGGCGGCTGTCCAGTCGGCGGCGGCGGCGGTGTTCAGCCCGGAGACCTTGGCGTACACGTTCGGCGACTCTGCCGCCGCCTTGAACTGATCCGCCCAATCGCCCATCACCTGATCGGCAATCGGCGGCTTGGCGAGATGATCGATCACCATGCGCAGTTCGGGCACGCGCTCAGCCAGCGTGGGCACATGCTTGAGGTGATTGGGGAAGACGGCCACCACCTCGAAGATCAGGTTGTGGGCGGCCAGCACCTTCAGCGACTCGATGACCACTTCCTGCACCACCCAATCCGGGTCGGGTTCGGTGTGGATCAAATGGCGCATCCCGCGAAATTTCGGGTGCTGCTTGTACATCTCCAGCCGCGTATTGGTCGCGTCCGGGTTCAGCAGATCCACCCAGCCGATCACCGCGCCGATCCAGTCGTACACATCCGACTGCACCAACATCGAGGCGGTGTCTTCATACGAATTGGCGCTCTGCACCAGCACCGTCTTATCGATGCCAGCGGCCTTGAGCTGCGGTTCGAGCTGCTGCGGTGTGAAGGTGTCGTAAATGGGGCCGTATTCCGGCACCAGCCAGGGGTAGTCCACCTCGCTCAGGTTCCAGAAATGTTGGTGCGTATCAATTTTCGCCACGATCAAACCCTTTTTGGTTAAAGGCAATATCTTTATATAGATACAGGCCCCCGCCGCGATCAACGGCAGGGGCAGGAAACACGGTTGTGCCCACCGAACGGCTGCTAGAGTTCGACGAACACGCCGTCCTCATTTTCGATGACGGTGTACGACGCCAGGCTCTGCGGCTCACGGCCCATTGCGATCAGCCGCCGGGACCAGGCCGGCGCGCGCACCCCAGCAAACCCCGGCGTCCAGTCGAGGTTCGCGCCCGTACACATATCGAATTTCGAGTTGTGCAGCGGGCAGACCACCGCGCCATCTGCCAGCTTGCCGCCGTCCAGCGGCACGGGCAAATGCGCGCACTGATTGCGCACCACGCAGACTTTGCCGTCGATGCGCGTCGCGA
>JAADYY010000328.1 GCA_010092805.1 Chloroflexota bacterium
ACACTGGTATATTCCAGCGAAGTGATCCAGAAGGTGAAATGCACAGCCAGCCAGAATCCGGCGATGGTTGCCAACAGCAGATCGCGACGGCCAAGACGCTGTAGATCGACACGGTGGCGGCGCAACACCGGCGGCGTGAGGATCAGCGCAGAAATGATCAAACGCCCGGCGGCGATCACGAGCGACGGCACCCCTTCGTCCTGCGCAAAACGGATGAAAATTGCGGCCAGCGATGCAGCGAAGACGCCGATCATCAGGATGACGTAAACGCGGGTGGGGGTTTGTGCCCGTGACGGTCGTGCGGTTTGAGTCATGGTGGGCCAATCGGTTGGCGGACAATCGCATCATCTTAGCATTGGATAAGATCCTGTACAAACGGCCAGTTTGGGCCGCCGATCCCATGCCAAGCGACGCGGCGCATGTTAGAATAGCGCCCCATTGAATAAATTGCTGCGAATCACTTGCTGCAAGCCACAAAGGAGATTCACACGATGGCTTTTGAACTGCCCGCTCTTGCCTATGCCAATAACGCGCTGGAACCCCACATTGATGCGAAAACGATGGAAATCCATCACGACAAGCATCATGGCACTTACGTGACCAAGCTGAATGCGGCCCTGGAAGGTCACGCCGATTTGCAGAGCAAGAGCATCGAAGCGCTGCTGGGCGATCTAAATGCGGTGCCAGAAGATATTCGCACTGCTGTGCGCAACAACGGCGGCGGTCATGCCAACCACACCCTCTTCTGGGCGATCATGACGCCGGGCGGCAGCACTGAACCGACGGGCGACCTGGCGACAGCGATCAACAGCGCATTCGGCAGCTTTGATGATTTCAAGACGCAGTTCGCTGCGGCGGCGACGGGGCGCTTCGGTTCCGGTTGGGCTTGGTTGATCGTTGATGGTGGCGCTCTGGCGATCACCTCGACCCCGAACCAGGACACGCCGTTGATGGACGGCAAGACGCCACTTCTGGGGCTAGATGTGTGGGAACATGCCTACTACTTGAACTACCAGAACCGCCGCCCGGATTACATCGCGGCCTGGTGGAACGTCGTCAACTGGGACGAAGTTGGCAAGAATTACGCCGCTGCCCGGTAGGTCATGCCCAACGCAGGCTAGTCTCATTTCACGAACCGCACGAAAGGCGCTACAATTTCCGTAGCGCCTTTTTTGATTCTGGATGGCGCGGTTACAACCACATCTGAGTTTGCTTAGATTTCCCCGCCAGGGTGGGCCAAACGAACAGCACAGCGGGGGTGTCCCCGTTGCGTAACCTTGAGGAGTCGTTGAACAATGACCGATTTTCGTGTGGAGAAGGACTCGTTGGGTGAGGTGCATGTGCCCGCCAATGCCTACTACGGCGCGCAGACCCAACGTGCAGTCGAAAATTTCCCCGTTAGCGGGATGCGTCCATACCCGGCGTTTGTATGGTCGATGGCGCTGATCAAGCGCTCGGCTGCCGGGGTTCACAAAGACCTGGGCTTGCTCGACGAACAGTTGGCCGACGCGATCATCCAGGCGGGCGATGAGGTGCTGGCCGGGCAGTGGCGCGACCAGTTCGTCGTCGATCCGTTCCAGGCGGGCGCGGGCACCAGCCATAACATGAACACCAACGAGGTGCTCGCCAACCGGGCCAATGAGATTCTCGGATACAAGCTGGATGACCCGAACAAACCCGTTCACCCCAACGATCACGTCAATATGGCGCAAAGCACCAACGATACCATCCCAACGGCCATTCGGCTGGGGGCGCTGTGGCGCGTCGATGAGCTGACCGCCAGCCTGCGGACGCTGGCCGATGCGTTTTACACGAAGGCGCAAGAATGGGATGGCATCGTCAAGAGCGGGCGCACACATTTGCAGGACGCGGTGCCTGTGCGCCTGAGCCAGGAATTCGGGGCGTACGGCAAGTCGCTGCTGCGCAATGTCGAGAAGATCGAGCAGGCGGCTGAAGGGTTGCGGCGGCTGGGCATCGGCGGCACCGCGACCGGCACCGGCCTCAACGCGCATCCCGAATATCACGCGCGGATGGTCAAGAAGATCAGCGAACTCAGCGGCCTGACGCTCAGCGAAAGCGACGACTTGTTCGAGTCGATGCAATCGCATCAGGACGCGGTGTTTTTCTCTGGCGCGCTGCGCACCGCCGCGCAGGATCTCACGCGCATCGCCAACGACATCCGGCTGCTTTCCAGCGGCCCCACGACTGGTCTGGCCGAAATCACCTGCCCGACGGTGCAGCCCGGCTCCTCGATCATGCCGGGTAAAGTCAACCCAGTGCTGGCCGAGATGCTCAACATGGCGATGTTCCATGTGATGGGCAATGATACGACGATCATGCTGTCGGGGCAGGCGGGGCAGCTTGAGCTGAACGTGATGATGCCCATTATTGCCCATAATTTGTTTGAGGCAATGCATGTTATGATCGGATCGGTGAATGCATTCCGCGACAAGTGCGTGGTTGGGCTAACGGCTAACCAGGAGAAAGCGGAAGGCTGGCTGGCGATGAATCCGATTCTGGTGACCGCCCTCAACCCGATTATCGGGTATCTGAAAGGCGCGGAAGTGGCCAAGAAATCTCTGGCCGAGAACCGCCCAATCCGCGAGATTGTGGTCGAACTCGGGTATATGACGGAAGCAGAGGTTGACGACGCGCTCGACGCCCGCAAGATGACCGAGGGGGGCATCAGCCAGTAAGTCTCGCTTGGAAAAAACAGGTAGCCGGCGCGTGGTTTGATGAGGCTGGCTGCCGAACCGCCGCCAAACACAACACGAGGAGCAGCGCTTCGCTTGTAGAGATGCCGCTCCTCGCATCATGGCAACCCCGCGCGGTGATCAGCCTTGTGGCAATCGGATTTATCTTTACGTTTTTTAATTCTGCAACAATGATGTTAGAGTCCGCGCTGTTGAGTGTGCCTGGGGTTCTGGGGTATACTTAACGTGTCAGCGGGACATTCCGGACCGTAATAGGGCTTTAAGCGTAAACGTGGCAACCCGAAGATTAGGTAAATACGAAATCATCGAGCGCCTGGGACGCGGCGGTATGGCCGAGGTCTACCGCGCTTATCATATTCAGCTTGATCGGTATGTAGCGATCAAGCTGCTGCATTCGTTCCTGGCTGACGATCCGGAATTCAAGAATCGTTTCGAAAAAGAAGCCCGCAACATCGCCCGGCTGAAGCACGCCAACATCGTGCAGGTGTACGACTTCGACAGCGACCCGGAAACGGAAAGCTATTACATGGTGATGGAGCTGGTGGAGGGGCCAACGCTTAAAGAGCAGCTCTTTCGCCTCTCCGAAGTCGGCCAGTTGATGTCGTTGGGCGAGGCACTGCGCATCGTGCGCGAAGCGTCTGGTGCGCTGGCGTATGCACACAGCCAGAACATGATCCACCGCGATGTGAAGCCCGCCAACTTGATGCTGGATCGGGATAACCGGGTGGTGCTCACCGATTTTGGCATCGCCAAGATTGTCACGGGGAATCAATTCACGGCCAGCGGCGGCATGGTGGGGACACCCGCGTACATGGCCCCGGAACAGGGCTTGGGCGAGCCGGGCGACGAACGCTCCGATTTGTATTCGATGGGCGTGATTCTATACCAGTTGACGACTGGTGAACTGCCCTACGAAGCCGAAACGCCGCTGGCGGTGATCCTCAAGCATCTCAACGACCCGATTCCCTCGGCACGCCAGCACAACCCCAACCTGCCAGACTCAATGGAGCACATCATCACGCGGTTGATGGCGAAGGACGCCGACGAGCGCTATCAGACTGCCAATCAGCTCATTGGCGACCTGGAGCGCATCGAGCAGGGGATGTCGATCCAATCGCTCATCGCTGCGTCTCCATTGAACCGGGCTGCCGAACTCGAGGAGAGCGACACCCTTCATTTGCCTCCAACCGTTAACAGCTCAGGGGGCATCGAAGCCGCAAAGCGTGACGGTAACCGCCGCACCGCCGAAATCGCCGCCGCCGCGCCTCCACGTCGTCGGCTGCCGCTGTGGTTGTGGCTGCTTTTTTCAATCGTCATCGGCGGGGCAATTTACGGCCTGGTGCTTGACGATTTGAATCTGCAAAATATCGGTGGGGTGGTTTTCGCAGCAACAGATACACCGACGGCCACCGCGACAGCGACCCCCACCGCGACGCTCACACTGACG
>JAADYY010000329.1 GCA_010092805.1 Chloroflexota bacterium
ACTTACCGAGCGCGAGGCGGTTGATCGGCATGGGGTTGCTTCCGACGGGTTGAAGTCCCTCGCCCAGGGCCGCAGGCCTGTTCGGGAGAGGGATTTAGGGTGAGGGCCGCGTGCCTTGTTTGCTCCAGAATCCGAATACACCCGTGAGGTGGGCAGTCTGACGGGGCTTACTGATGCATCGGCGGGCGCGCATACGGGCGGGTTCTCACACAGTGCTCATGATGATTGTTGGGCAGATTAGCTATAGTGAGATGGCTGGCATTTGCTACAGGAGCTAATTTGTGACCAAGCAAAACTCGACCAACCGCCGGATCGCTCTCTCGCGCCGTGAGATGCTGAAGGGCCTGAGCGTGGGTGCGCTCGGCCTCGCCGCTCTGCCGCTCGTCAACCGCACCGCCAACGCGCAGGCCGTGCCATCCGGCCAGGATGTGGCCGCCTTCTACCGCTTCCAGATCGGCGACTTCCAGGCCACCGTCGTCATGGATGTCGCCTTCCCGTTCGATGCCACTGGCTTGGGCGTTAATCAGGCGCCTGAGGATGTCCTCGCCTTCTTCGAGACCGTCAACCGCCCCATCAACCCGGATGGCACGCTGTTCCTCACCGTGCTGAGCATGATGTTGCAGACCGGCGACCAGACCGTGCTGTTCGATACGGGCAATGGCCCCGGCGTCGGCAAGCTGGCCGCTACCCTGGGCGCGCTGGGCGTGGCACCGGAAGATGTTGACACGATCATTATGTCGCATCTGCACCCGGATCACATCGGCGGCCTGAGCAACGAGGGTGAACTCATCTACCCGAACGCGGCGGTGCTGTTCCCGCAAGCCGAGTTTGACTTTATGCAAAATGGGCCGGAACAGGCTGTCAGCGGCGCAGTGGCGAAGCTCCAGCCCGCGCTTGATGCCGATATGGTCACCTTCACCGGCCCGGATGAAGAAGTCATCCCCGGCGTGCAGGCGGTCTTCACCCCCGGCCACACCCCTGGTCACACCAGCTTCCTGATTGAGTCGAACGGCAGCCAGTTGATGGCGATCATCGACACGATGCTCGACGCTGACCTGGCAATTCAGAACCCCGGTTGGCACGCCTTCTTCGATGGGGATCCGGTCGCGGCGGCGGATACCCGCCAGGCGATCATCGACCGCATCGTCAGCGAGCAGTTGCAGGTGTGGGGCTACCACTTCCCGTTCCCTGGCACCGGCTTCATCGTCGAAAGCGCCAACGGCCCGCGCTGGGTTCCATACGCGGTCTAAACCCGACCCCACAAGTACGTGATCGCCCCGAGACCTGCCCTTGCCCTGACGAGGGTGGGTCTCGTTACAATTTTGACATGCTTCTGGCGGCATCCAGGTTGACAATCGCGTGGAATAGGGTACAGTTTAGGGTGTAAACGTTTACATTAAGACGATTCCACCGATCCTACAATGACAACGCCTTCAGCCCACCGCGACGGGCAACCGCCACTGCTCGTCGTCGATCATATCTCGAAAATATTCGGGGCCGTGACGGCCATCAAAGACATCACCTTCACCATCAACGCCGGGCAAGTCGTGGCGCTGGTGGGCGATAACGGCGCTGGCAAAAGCACGCTCGTGAAGATCATCTCCGGGTTGTTCCCGCCCACCAGCGGGCGCGTGCTGCTCAACGGCGCGGAATGCCACTTCACCCGCCCCGCCGACGCGCTCCACGCCGGGATCGAGACGGTCTATCAGGATCTCGCGCTGATCGAGCAGCTCGACGTGGCCGATAACGTCTTTCTGGGCCGCGAGACCACACGCTTCGGCTGGATCGGGCGGTTGCTGGGGATTCTCGACCGCGACACCATGCGCGCCCAAACCGCCGACGCGCTCGCCGACCTGCACATCAAAATCCCCGCGCCGACGCTGGCCGTCAGCAGCATGAGCGGCGGGCAGCGGCAGGCCGTCGCCATTGGCCGCGCCATCACGTGGGGCCGCAAGCTGCTGATCCTCGATGAGCCGACGGCGGCGCTGGGCGTGGAAGAGACAGAGCAGGTGCTGCAGATGATCGAGAAGCTGCGCGGCACCGCCATGAGCCAACTGGTGATCAGCCACAATATGCAGCACGTCCACCGCATCTCAGATAAGATCGTGGTGCTGCGGCAGGGCTGGCATGTGGCGACGCTCACCACCGCCGAAACCGACCCGCAGGAAATTGTGGCATACATCACCGGGGCCAAGCAGCAAACCCCGGTTGCGGAAGGCTAGACAGTATGGCAACCATCAAGCAAGTGGCGGAGCGGGCGCAGGTGTCGGTGGCGACGGTTTCGCGCGTGATCAACGAGACCGGGTTGGTCAGCCCAGATCTGGAGCAGCGCGTGCGCGCGGCGATGGAAGACCTCAACTATTACCCCAGTGCGTTGGGGCGCGGGCTGCGCCGCAGCGAGACGATGACGATTGGCGTGCTCATCCCCGAACTCGATCAGCCATTCTTTAGTGCGCTGGTGTCCTCGGTGGAGTCGGCGCTGTTCCGTCAGGATTACCGCACGTTGGTGTGCAGCGCCGAAGAAGACCCGGCGCGCGAAGCCGCCTACATCCAAATTCTGCTGCAACAGCGCGTCGATGGCGTGATCTACGTGCCGACGGGCCAGCAGGCGGGCAACGTCAGCAAGCTGCGCAAATCGAGCGTGCCGGTGGTGCTGGTGGATCGCGATGTGAGCACCTATCAGGTCGATAAAGTGATGTGCGACAACGAATCTGGCGCTTACGAGGGCATGTCCCACTTGATCAAGCAGGGGCACCGCCGCATCGGCGTGATCGGCGGGCCGGATTACAGCTTTGCGATTCTGCGGCGCATGGCCGGGGTGCGGCGCGCGCTGGCCGACGCCGCCATGCCGCTCAATTCGCAGTTTCTGATCATGGGCACATTGCAGCAGTTCGAACTGGGCTACCAAACCGCCATGCATCTGCTCACCCAGCCGGAGCGCCCGACGGCGATTTTCGCGCTCACCGACATGATCGCCATTGGGGTGCTGCACACAGCGTCACGGCTGGGGCTGCATCTGCCGGGTGATCTTTCGGTGATGGGCTTCGATGACATCCCGCTGGCCACCTACAGCATCCCCGAACTGACGACCGTCGCCCAGCCCATCTACGAGATGGGCGCGCTGGCGACCAAACTCCTGCTGGCCCGCCTGCACGATCACGACCGCCCGTATGAGCAGCACATCCTCGACGCGCGGCTGGTGGTGCGCAACTCGGTGGCCGGCGCGGCCACCCACGACCCACTGCTGAAATAGCGCCTGTGTTTGAAAAGTGCCTGTGCGAGTAGAAAATTAAACTGATGCAATCCACCCGCAGCACGCGCGCCGCGCAGCCCCGCGACGGCCAGACCCTGGGCGAGTTCATCGCCCGCTACGGCATCTTCCTGGTGTTGATCGCGCTGGTGATCGTCCTGACGATCCTCACGCCGATCATTCGCGGGGAGCAGTTCTTCCTCACTGTGCCCAACCTGATTCAGGTGGCGCTGCAAGCCTCGATCAACGCGATCATCGCGGTCGGCATGACATTCGTGATCGTCAGCGCCGGCATCGATCTGTCGGTTGGCTCGATTGTCGCGCTGGCGGGCGTGGGGGCGGCGCTGGTCATGCGCGATACGGCGCTCGGCCCGGTCGCTGGGGTGGGCGTCGCGCTGGGGATTGGCGCGCTGTGCGGCGCGTTCAACGGCTTTCTGATCGCGCGGGTGAAGCTGCCGCCGTTCATCGCCACGCTGGGCACAATGGGGATCTTTCGCGGCATCGCCCTGGTGATCAGCGAGGGGCGCAGCATCTTCGGCTTCGACCGCACGTTTGTCGAGATCTTCTCGGCGCGCATCGGCGACATTCCCGTCGCGGTGATTGTGGCGGCGGGGGTGGCGCTGTGCGGCGCGCTGGTGCTGCGCTACACCAAATTCGGCAAATACACCATCGCCATGGGCGGCAGCGAACGCACCGCGCGGCTGGCGGGCATCCCCATCAACCGCTACAAGCTGGGCATCTACATCCTCTCCGGGCTGCTGACCGGGATCGCGGCGGTGCTGCTGTTGGCCCGGCTGCGCTCTGGTGACCCGACGTTTGGGCGGCTGTTCGAACTCGATGCGATTGCGGCGGCGGTCATGGGCGGCACGAGTCTTTCCGGCGGCGCAGGCTCCATCCCCGGCACCATCGTCGGCGCGCTGATCATCAGCCTGGTGCGCAACGCGCTGAATATTTTCAATGTGCCCAGCTACTGGCAGGAGGTCGTCATCGGCGGCGTGATCGTGCTGGCCGTCGTGCTGGATCAGTGGCGCAAACGCCAATCACAGCGCGACTGATCACGCTGGATCACGGGCACTGCTCAGCCCGCACCCCAACCCCGCTCCCGACCGTGCTTTCAGCCCTGGGAGCGGGGCTAAACACAGCGAGATCAGCGCCTTTTCCCGCGCTGCCAGCCGCGCCTGCGGCGGTTGCCGTTGGCATGTGGGGGCACGGCGTCGGGCAAAGTTACTCAATAAACATGCATGTACAACACGCATTAACCCCTCTCGCCGCGAAGCTGTGGGAGAGGGGTGGCGCGTAGCGCCGGGGTGAGGGCGCTGCCGGGCCACAAACCACAGCGCGACTGATCACACTGGATCATGTTGCATCTTCAACCGGATTGATCGCGGCGGCCCACACGGGCAGATCGTAGCCGTTGAGTGTGAAGCCGAAGCGCTCATACAACCGCTGTGACCGCTTATTCGTCGATTGCGTGTTGACGGTCATCGCACCGACGCCGCGCTGATCAAAGCGGCGCAGAACATCCGTCAGCAGCGCGCCCCCCACCCCGGCTCCCTGCGCACGGGGCGCAACCGCCAGCCGCGCCAGGTGCGATCCATCGAAATACAACGTGCTCAACTGATACCCGACCATCTGCTCATGCAGCAGCGCCACTGTACAGATCGCGGAGATGCGTTCGGCCTGTTCCAGTTCGGCGCGTGTCATCTGCCAGGGCGGGCTGAAGGCGCTCTGATCGATGAGCGTCAGCCGGTCGAGGTCTTCGTACTCCACCGCGCGGATCATCAGGCCAGCGACGGGCAGCGGCGCGGGGATCGGCTGCGGGTCGCGGCGCAGCGTGACGACATCCTCCACGTAGCGGAAGCCGAACTGCGGGGCCAGCGGCTTGAGCCAATCGCGCAGCAGCAGCAGCGCCACCTGCTGAATCCCCTGTGCGCGCAAGAGGGGCAGGAACGCCCCCCACAACGCCGCCAGCACTTCGGCGGGGTCGGCTTGGTCGCGGATGGCGGCCAGGCGAATCCAGGTGCTTCCGCCCAGCGGCTGTGACAGCGCCAGCAGCCCCACCAGCCGATCTCGCTGCCAGGCCAGGCGCATGGGGGCGTCGCTCGTCTCGATCCAGTGGTCGGTGTCGTGCCAATCGAGGTGGGTGTGCAGGTACTGCGTGCGCCACAACAGCTCACGCACGGCGCGGCGGTAGGTGCGCGTGTATGGCGTGACGCTCACATCCTGCGGCGCGGGTTTGCGGCCCAGCAAATCCATCGTCGGGCGAACCTAGCTGCGCTTGATCCGGGTGATGTAGGTCGGCGCGGTGATCTCGTACACTTTACACATCCGCTGATCAAGCAGGCGGCTGATCAGGCGATCATCGATGTCTTTGATCAGCCGCGAGGTGGTGATCACGGTCGGCTTGCGCGTCACGTAGCGGTAATCGATGATCTGGAACAGCTTCTCTTTGGCCCAGGGGGTCGCGCTTTCGGTGCCCAGGTCGTCGAGCACCAGCAGCGACGCTTTGCGAATCCGCTGGAACAGCCGGTCAAAGGTGGTGTGCGCGTCCGGCGCGAACGTCAAGCGCAGATGATCCAGCAGATCCGGCGCGGTGACGAAGATCACCGCTTCGCGGTGCTGCTCCTGCCGGAAGTTGGCAATCGCCGCCGCCAGATGCGTCTTGCCCGCGCCGTACTGCTTGCTGGTGAGCACGACCCAGCCGGTGGGCGCTTGCGCGTAGGCATAGGCCCCGGCCAGCACCTTGTTGAGGTTGTCGCGCGCGAACGGATCGACGTTGGTGGTGGTATCGAACGTAGCGAAGGTCATGTCGCGGTAGAGTGTGAGCTGCGAGATGTCGTCGCCGGGATCGTGAAACGCCGTCCGGTAATCCGGCGCGTTGAGATAGTAATGGTGGATCACCTGCTGATCGAGCAGGCGGCTGCGGATGCGCGGGTCGAGGCGGTCGAGTTCGACGTTGGTGGTGACGACCGTTGGCAGGCGGTGGCTGTAGCGGTGGTTGAGCAGTTGAAACAGCTTCTCCTGCGCCCAACCGCTGGGGTTTTCCACGCCCAGATCATCGATGATCAGCAGCGGCGCGCCCCGGATGCGCTCGAACAGCACGTCATAGCCGATCGCGGCGTCCGGGTTGTAGGTGCTGCGCAGATGATCCAGCAGATCCGGCGCGGTCACGAACAAGACCGCCTCACCGAGTTCGAGCCGGGTGTTGGCCACCGCCGCCGCCAGATGCGTTTTGCCGCAGCCATAGGTGCCGTGCAGCAGCAGCCAGCCGTCCAGCGTCTGCGCGAAATGCTGCGCGCCGTCGTGTGCCAGCCGCAGCGATTGATTCTGCGCCGGGGTCAGGTATTCGAGTTCGGCGCGGAAATTGTCGAACGTTTTATCCGCAAACGCCGCCAGATTGCCCAGTTCGCGCAGCCGCGCCACCCGTTCGGGGTCGGCGTGCCCGCCGCCGTCGTTGGGGCAGCGGAACAACTGGCCGAACTTCGGGTGGCCGACGGGCAAATCGTAGCGCACATAGCCCATCCCCCCGCACAACGGCGCACGCCCGCAGCGCGCGCACAGCCCGCCGTTCACCGGTTGATCCGGCGGGGGGTTAGCGGATGATGAAGTCGGAGAAGTCGTCGGTAACCCGGCGCTCACCCCGTTCGTGAGATGATCCCGCAGCGGTTTCATGGGTCTGCGTCTGCCCTTCGGTTTGCGTCTGATCCGCCGGGTGGCCGCTGGTATGGCCTTCGCGCCGCCAGCGATCCAGCACACTGGCGATGAAGCGCCAACTGCGCGCGTTGCGCTCGACGGCCACGCGCATCGCATCGACGATCCAGCCCTGTGGATAGTCGTGTTCGGCATCCTTGAGCGCGTCGGCGATCATCGGCGTCAGCGGGCCGATGTTCTGCTCGTACAGCGCGTAGATGGTCGGGCGCTCCGGCAGCAGTTCAATCGGATGATCGGCGTCACCGGGACGCCAGGCCCCGCTCAGCACCTGCTGATGCGCGGCGCGGCCCCCTTCAGCATTGATAAAATACAACATTTCGGGCGCGCTGCCTATTGTCACTTCCGCGCGCAGCAGCGATCGGCGTGCGCAGGCGCGGTCGAGCGCAGCAGCCAACGACTCATCCGGGTCGATCTCCGGCGCTGTGGTGGCTAAAGCGGCCTGAAGTGGTGCGTGCCCGGCCAGTTCGCGGTGGCGCACATAGCGGAAGCGGCCTTCGCGCTGCTGCACCGCCCAGAAGCAGAACAATGTCACGTGCAGCTCCGCCAGATCATCGATCAGTGGCAGCAGATCATTGAAGAACGCAGATGGCAGCGCCACCAGACGCGGCGCGCCGTCGGAAAATCCGGGGAAGGGTTGCATCGGGCTGTACTCAGAGTGTGCTCAAATCGATGGTGTGGGTTTGGGCGTCGGTGAATTTGGTCTGGGTTGGCTCAAAGTGCAGCGAGATCGTCCCGGTGGGGCCGTTGCGGTGCTTGGCGACGATCACATCGGCCTGATTCGGGAATTCCGCCGCATCGTTGTAAACGCTGTCGCGGTAGAGGAACGACACAATATCGGCGTCCTGCTCCAGCGAGCCAGATTCACGCAGATCCGAGAGTACCGGGCGTTTGTCCTGCCGCTGCTCCACCGCGCGCGAAAGCTGCGCCGCCGAAAACACCGGCACATTCAGTTCGCGGGCCAGTTCCTTCATGCTGCGGCTGATGTAACTGATCTCCTGCACGCGGTTGCTCTCGTAGCCCGGCCCGGCGTTCATCAACTGGATGTAATCGACGATCACCAAATCGAGGCCGTATTCGTGCTGCACCCGCCGGCAGCGCGTGCGCATTTGCAGCGGCGTCATGGCCGGGGTGTCATCGATGAAGATGTTCAGGTTGCTCATGCGGCCCATCGCCTGCACAAACCGCGACCAATCGCGCTGATCGAGCTGGCCGAGCCGCAGCTTCTGCATGTTGATCCCGGTTTCCATCGCTGTCAGGCGCTGCACAATCTGTTCCGCGCCCATCTCCATCGTGAAGATCACGATGCGCGCGCCGAGTTTGGCCGCATTCAGCGCGACCGTCAGCAGAAACGATGTTTTGCCCATACCGGGGCGTCCCGCGAAGATCAGCAGGTCGGAGCGCTGCAACCCACCCAGCAGCGAATCCAGATCGCGAAAGCCCGTCGGCAAACCGAGCGGTTCGTCCGGGTGCTGCAACAGATGCTCGATGCGTGCGAAGTATTCGTCAATGGCGTCGCGCACCGGGATCAATTCGCGCTGCAAGTTGCGCTCGGTGACGCCGAACAGCTTGGTTTCGGCCTGGCTGGTCACCTCATCGATGACGATGTTCTCATCGAGCGCCAGCCCTTTGATCTCATCGGCTGCCTTGAGCAACCGCCGCCGCACCGCCGCCCGCTCCACCAGCCGCCCGTAGACTTCGGCGTGAGTGGAAGTGGGCGTGCTGTTGACCAGTTGCAGCAGGTAAGCCGGCCCGCCGATCTCATCGAGCTGGCTGCTGCCGCGCAGCTCCTCGCCCACCGTCAGGAAGTCGATGCGGTCGTTGCGCTCGTTCAGCCGCTGCATGGCCGCCCAGATGTAGCCGTTGCGCAGCAGGTAAAAATCCTCAGCGTTGAGGAATGATGCCAGGCTCAGAAAAACATCCTGGTTGATGAGCACCGCGCCCAGCACCGCTTCTTCGGCTTCGCGGCTGTGGGGCGCTTGATTGCCCGGCAGCGCGAGCGCCGGGGTGTTGGGGGCGTGCTTTGGGTTCTGCATGGGTCAGCCGTCCGGGAACAAAACAGCGCAGCAGAACAGACCGCAGCGCCGTCGTGAGGTAGACTCTAGGTTCAAAAAAAAGTTGTTCAGTTAAAGCCGTAGCCCGCCGCTGCGCATCACGGCACCGCTGATAGGGTGCAGGCGGCGTGCCCGGCCCGTGTTTAGTCGTCTTCGTCGTCGAGGTCGTCGAGGTCGAGGGTGTTGACGAAATCCTTGAACGCGCTCAGGCGGGTTTCGTCGACCTCGCCGCGTTCACCGCCGGTCACCTGCTCAACATCCTCTTCCGGCTCGATGGCCGCCCGTTCCATGACGTTGTCGTCCACAAAGATCGTCGATTTGGTGCGCACGGCCAGCGCAATCGCATCGCTGGGGCGCGAATCAACTTCGATCTGCTTGCCGCCCACCTCAATCACGATGCGCGCGTAATAAACGTCGCTGCGCAGGTCGCTGATGAGGATGTGGATCACCTGGCCGCCAAGTTCCTGGATCATCGATTTGAGTAGATCGTGTGTCAGCGGGCGCTGGGGCGGCATTTCTTGCAGCTCAATCGTGATCGCGTCGGCTTCGCACGGCCCAATCCAGATCGGTAAATAACGATCACCGTTGGCGTCTTTGAGGATAACGATACGGTGCTGCGACATGAGGCTGACGCGAATGCTGTCAATGACAACTTCTATCATGAGTTTTTTCTTTACACCCTGAGCTGACGTTCGTCTAACGGCTGAA
>JAADYY010000330.1 GCA_010092805.1 Chloroflexota bacterium
CGCGCCGCGATTCCCCGACGGCTAATCGCGGGTGAGCAGGTAATCTGCGCCGCGCAGCGCCAGCCACGCGATCACGATGGGCATTACGACGGGCAGCACCAGCTCGATGATCAACTGGAGCGGCCAGGGGAACGCCACCAGCCGCAGCAGATTGATGATTGCGAAGTAGCCCAGCGCGACGGCGGTCGTCACCGCCACCGCAATGTTGCGCTGGCCAATCGCTGCACCCAGCAGCACGCCCAACGCCGCCACCATCGCCGGTTCGAGGATCAGGCGGGCGAGCACCGCCACCAGCCCGATCATCACGCTGATATTGGCGATCACTGGCGGGATCGTCTCCATGAAGGTGCCGTAATACAGCATGATCAGCGCGGGCAAGCTGGCGAATGCCGCGATCAACAGCACGACATTGAGATCTTCCACGCTGCGCCACACCGAAGCCGCCGCCTTGCTCATCAGCGTTTCGATGAAGGGGCGCGGCGTGGCGCGCAGCAGCGGTAAGGTGCCGTTGGCGCGCTCATGGACAGTGGTGCCCACCGAAAGACGGATGACGCTGCGCAGAATTTGCAGGTAGAGCAGCAGCCCCACCGGCACCATCACCAGCGAGACGGTCACGGCGGGCATGAGCACCGCGAACAGAAATACCGGAAACGGGATCGCCAGCAGCAGCAGCACGATCTGCGCGAGGATGATGCGGGCGTAGCCGCGCATATCCGGCACCAGCGTTTTCCAGTACGCGCCCAGATGCCGCCGCACCACCGGGTTAGAGCGGCGTGCCCATTCTGGCAGGCTTTGATCCATTTGCTGGGCCTGCTGTGCGCGCGGCTGAATCACGCGCGTGATTTGGGTTTCGGGGAGGGATTGATCCACAGAAATTGATCTTTTTTGTGTGTGTCGTTTCTGATCATTATAGTCACAAATTGGGCCGAACGTTCAATTTTGGTTGACTTTTGCGCACAGTATCGAGTCATTCCAACGTGTGGTGATCCTATACCTCGCCCCCAAAGTGTGATAGCCTTAGTGCAATCAAGCACAAACACATCGCTAACCGAACGTCGCCCACGACGCTGTTTGTTCAGAACGCTGCCTGTTCGGTTAGCCGCACGTAATTTGGCTCGACGATAATCACGGGGTGGGGCGTCACAGCGGGCAACCCGTCAAATGGCCCCAACTTTTCCGCGATATAGCAAGAGGAGCGAGACGCCGATGAAACTTGCAATTGCCGCCGATCACGCTGGGTTTCCATTGAAAGAGCACCTCGTTGAGTATCTGCGCGGCCAGGGTCATGAGGTCGTGGATTTGGGGGTGGATACCGACGCGGTGCCCGCCGACTACCCCGACATCGCCGAATTGGTGGCGGCCAAAGTCCTCGACGGCAGCGTCGAGCGCGGGATTCTGGCCTATGGCAGCGGCGTGGGCGTGAGCGTGGCTGCCAATAAAATCCCCGGCATCTACTGCGCCATCACCCACGATACCTACAGCGCGCATCAGGGCGTAGAGCATGATAAGATGAATGTGATGTGCATTGGGGCGCGCGTGGTTGGCCCGGCGCTCGCCAACGATCTGGTCGATGCGTTCATCAAGGCGCAGTTCACCAACGAAGAACGGCACGTGCGCCGCTTCGGCAAGGTGCAAACCATTGAGCAGCGCTACCAGAATTCCTGAGCACGCCCGACTGAAATAATCAAAAATGTGCTGTATGGGGGGCATGTCCCCCCTTTGTGAATTGTATAATAATCAAAAGACACAAGTTTAAGGATATTCTTAAGGGAGTTTTTTCTGATGAGTGGCAACCCTCCGGTTGATGTCCAGGCCTTCGGCCAAAGCATCTGGTACGACAACATCCAGCGCAGCATGATCAATAATGGCGAACTCCAGCGCCTCTTAGATGAAGATGGGGTGCTGGGGGTCACCTCGAACCCGACGAACTTCCAGAAGGCGATTGGGGGGTCGGCAGATTACGACGCGGCGATTGAGACCATGCTGGCGTTGGAACCTTACGCGATCTACGAACGGCTGGCGGTCGAAGATATTCAGCGAGCGCTCGACATTCTGCGCCCAATTTACGACCGCACCGACGGACGCGACGGGTTGGTGAGCCTGGAGGTCTCACCGCTGATTGCCCATGACACAGACTCGACCGTCGCGGAAGCCAAACGCCTGGCCGCCGTCGTTGACCGCCCCAACGTGATGATCAAGATCCCGGCGACGCAGGAAGGCATCCCGGCGATTGAAGCGACCATCGCCGCCGGGATCAACGTCAACGTCACGCTGATCTTCGGGGTCAAGAATTACGAGCAGGTGATGGAAGCCTACATTCGCGGGCTGGAGCAGCGCCTGGCGGCAGGTGAGCCAGTCAGCGGGATCGCGTCGGTGGCGAGCTTCTTCCTCAGCCGCATCGACAGCAAAGTCGATGCCATGCTCGATAACAACATCCGTGCGGCGCAGGGCCGGGATCTGTCGCGGGTGGCGCTGAACAACAAACTCAAGGGCAAGACGGCCATCGCCAATGCCAAGATCGCCTACCGCCGCTTCCGCGCGATCTTCGACGGTGAACGGTTCGCGGCGCTGCGGGAAGCGGGCGCGCAGGTGCAGCGCGTGCTGTGGGCCTCCACGAGCACCAAAAACCCCGCCTACCCCGATACGATGTACATCGACTCGTTGATTGGCGCGGATACGGTCAATACCGTGCCGCCCAGCACGCTGAAGAAGTTCAAGGATCACGGCAACGCCGCCGAGACGATCACCCAGGGTGTGGGCGAGGCCGAGCAGACACTCGACATGCTGGCCGAAGTCAGCATCGATTTGGAGACGGTGACAACCGAACTGCAAGTCGATGGCGTCGAGGCGTTTTCCGACTCGTTCACCAAACTGCTGGCACAGGTCGATGCCAAGCGCAATGTGCTGCAAACGGGCGTGATCAAGCAGCAGGAGGTGGCGATTGGGGTGCACCGGCAGGCCGTCCATGCCAACATCGCCAACCTGGATAAGCAGAATTTCAACAATCGGCTGTGGGCGCGTGAAGGCACGCTGTGGAAGGATACTTTCACCGTCGCTAACCAGATCCAGGAGCGGCTGGGCTGGCTGGATGTCGATGAGACGATTGACCGGGCGCGGCTGCTGGCGCTGCAAGAGGCGGTGCGCGATGGCGACTTTGCGCACGTCGTGCTGCTGGGCATGGGCGGCAGCAGCCTGGCCCCAGATGTGCTGAGCCGCTCGTTTGGGCCGCAGCCGGGCTTCCCCGCCCTGCGGATGCTCGACAGCACCGACCCGGCAGCGATCCGGCAGGTGGAAGCGGCGGTTGATCTCAGCAAGACGCTGTTTGTGGTCGCCAGCAAATCTGGCGGCACGCTGGAAACGGCCTCGTTCTTCGAGTATTTTTACGCCCGAACGGGCGGGAACGGCGCGCAGTTCATCGCCATCACCGATGCGAGATCGCAGCTCGCGCAGACAGCAGAGTCGCGCGGCTTCCGCGATGTGTTCATCAACCCGTCGGATATTGGCGGGCGTTTCAGCGCGCTCAGCTACTTTGGGCTGGTGCCCGCCGCATTGATGGGCCTCGATCTGGGGCGGCTGTGGGCTAGCGCCGAACGGATGATGAAAGCCTGCGGCCCAGAGATCGCCGGGCAGGATCATCCGGGGATCTGGCTGGGCGCGGTGCTGGGGACGCTGGGCCTGGACAAACGGGATAAGGTCACGATCTTTTGCAGCCCGGTCATCGAGACGTTCGGCGGCTGGCTCGAACAGTTGGTGGCCGAAAGCACCGGCAAAGATGGCAGCGGGCTGCTGCCCATCATCGGCGCGACGGTCGGCAAGCCGCACGATTACTCCACCGACCGGCTGATGGTTTTCCTGCGCGTGGCCGATGACGACAACGCCACGCTCGATGCCGGGTTCCTGGCGCTGCAACAGGCGGGCCAGCCGTGCATCACACTGCACCTTGGCGATGTGTATGCGCTCGGTGGCGAGTTTTTCCGCTGGGAGTATGCCACCGCCGTCGCGGGCAAGCTGCTCGACATCAACCCGTTTGATGAGCCGAACGTCAGCGAAAGCAAACAGAACACGCAGCGCCTGCTCGATCACTACACGGCGCACGGCGCGTTCCCGGCCAGTGCGCCGCTCATCCGCGACAACGGCGTGAGCCTGCACGCCAACGATCACATGGCCAGGCTGTTGGGCGATCTGTGCACACAGCATCACTACGATCACGATACGCTGACCGGCATGATCGCGGCGCAGCTCAACGCGACGCACGCGGGCGATTACTTCGCGGTGCTGGCCTACCTGCCGCCGACCGACGCCATTCACGGCACGCTGGAGCAGATCCGCCGCCGCCTGCGCCACGTCACCCGCCGCGCGGTGACCATCGGCTACGGGCCGCGCTACCTGCACAGCACCGGGCAGTTGCATAAGGGCGGCCCCAATAACGGCATCTTCATTCAATTGACGATGGACGACGCCGACGACCTCGACATCCCAGAGGCGGGCTACAGCTTCGGGGCGCTCAAGGCGGCGCAGGCCGTCGGCGATCTGCAAGCACTGCAAACCAAAGGGCGGCGCGTGTTCCGCCTGCACCTCAGCAGCGATCCGGTGGCTGGGCTGCACAAGCTGCTCGGTGCCATCGAGTTGGCTGGCGAGCGCCGTAACTAACGGCCTGTCGATCTGTGGCGTCTCGCCGCGCTGATGGTGCGGCGGGACACACGGCATATTCAAACCAAGCCCAAACTGTGATGGCAAAGTTCTGCCACAATGTCCGCGTAGGCTCGGTGCTAGGCGGCGTATCGCGCGCTGCCCGCCCCGCACGGTGAGTTTCTGAGGACAATTTTATGCACCGCTTCCGCTTGCTGCGTTTCGTCTCCGGCCTCGCAATCTTGAGCTTGATCATCAGCGGGGCTGTGGCTGCCGCCCCGGCCCATGCGCAGTTCCCGCCAACGGACAATGCGAATCTCGTCCAGACGCCGGGGTACATCGATTGCTACTTCACCCCGACGACCACGATGATAGGCTACAACACCTTCAACGCCGTCAACGCCAGCTTCCGGGCGGTGGTGCGCGCTGGCGTCACATACCCGGTGGCTGCCGTCAACGCTGGCAGGGTGCTGATTCAAATCAGAGTTTCGGTCAGCGTGTGGGTCAACGGATCGCTGGGCACGTTTAGCGGCGGCTGCTTGACTCAAGCCCCGCCCGACCCGCACCCGACGACGATCACGGCGTTGGTCACCGTCAATGCGCGCCTGTGGACGGCCCCGAACGTCCACCAGGGGCAGGTGATTGTCTCGCTGCAAGCGGGCACCGCCGTGACGGTACTGCGCGGCCCGGTCAGTGGCCCCATCCAGTTCAGCACCGGCGCGGTCGGCGATTGGTATCTCGTCCGCCCCTTCGACACAGAGATCCTCGGCTGGATTTGGGTGGGGCGCTTGCAATTCTAGATTCTACGGCTGGAACGAGCGGATCACGCGGGCCGGGCCGCTGAGCGTGAATGCGCCGACACAGGCCGGGACGAGCACCGTCTGCCCGACGCCGAACACGACCGACTCCGATCCAGCGCTGACCGTCGCCGCCCCTTCGATGCAGGTGAGGCTCTGAAACGCCCGGCCTTGCGTATCGAGGGGGATGGCCTCATTGTCGATCTGGTGCAGCAGCGAGGCGAAGTAAGCGCAGCGCGCCAGCTCGACGACCGCCGACGTATCGTGCCCGGTGTGGCGGATCGGCGGGAGTGCCTGGGTCTCGCCGACGGTGATCCCCTTCTCGATGTGCAGGTCACGCGGTTTGCCGTCCAGCCCCATGCGGCCCCAATCGTAGAGCCGATAGGTGGTGTTGCACGACTGCTGGATCTCGTAAATCATCAGGCCGGGGCCGAGCGCGTGGATGGTGCCCGCCTGAATGAAGAAGATATCGCCCGGCGCAACCCCGGCATAAATGAGCCGCTGTTCGAGCGTGTTCGCCTCGATGGCGGCGCTCATTTCTTCACGTGAGGTGCCGGGATGCACGCCGATGACGATCTTTGAATCTGGCTGCGCGGCCAGCACGTACCACGCTTCGGTTTTGCCGCGCGGGATGCCTTCGAGTTCGCGGGCCTGGTCGTCGTTCGGATGCACCTGCACCGACAGCCAATCGTTGGCATCGAGCAGTTTGGCCAGCAGCGGCATTCCCTCAGATGGATCGTTGTGTGGCCCGATCAGGTCAGCGCCGTAGGTGCTGAGCACGGCGGCCACACTGCGCCCGGCCAACGGCCCGTTGACGACGGTCGCCGAATCGTGCATCACCCACGCCTCGCCATACGGATCATCGGTGGGCAGCGGAATCTGCATCACGGATTCCAGCGCGCGCCCACCCCAGACTTTCGTGTGCAAACTCGGTTGCAGCAGCAGCGGATAGAGTCCAGCAGCTTGTGTCATCATCGCAATACCAGTGAGCGCACCCCAACCTTCATTCAGCGGTATGCGCTACTACTCCTTTCTTGCAACTGTCAAAGCTTCTTGTTCGGTTTGCTCGTCATCGTCGTCTTGTGGCGGTTGCAGGTCTTCCAGCGCCAACCGGATACGCTCCGCAGGGATATTGGAAGGATATCGGCCTGCTCCGTCTTGGCATATACTCGCAGCAAGAACACGCTGTCCGCCGTCTGCAAATTGTACACGCTGCGCAGATGGAATCCGCATGGAACCCGCGCTGAGCCTCAGTGCTCGCCGCGATACTCGCCAAGCACGGGCACATCGTCAATATCGAGGAAGCGCTCGAGCGCCGCCTCGATGAACAGCGCTTGATCAGCGTGGGGCAGCCCTACCACCAGCTTATCCATCTGCCCGTCGTGCGTCAGCAAGAGAACATCATACACATAGCCTGGTGAGCGTCGAAATCTCCAACCCTGTCGATAACGTTCGCGCCGCTCCACGCAGTACAACTGCGCAATCTGAGCGCTGTCGAAGGTCTTGTTGCCGGCAAGTGAGGGGATGGGGCCGTTGCTGCGTTGCAAGGTCAAACTATCGGCGCTGATTGTGGTGGTGTTCAGATAGCCGGTCAGCACGTGATAGTCCAGCCACAGCATGGTAATTAAGTGCAGCAGCCAAAACAGCACAAAGACTCCAGAGCTGTTGCTCAGTACCCCCAACATCAAGAAGATGGTGAAGCCATTCCAGAACACCGCGAAGACTGTGTAAAAGAGGATCTCTGGGGTGAGCCAATGCCGCGTGATCGTGAGTTTCTCGGCGGTCTCTGTGACTTGCAACGTCGGAGGCTGCGGCGGATCAATCTCACTCCTGGCTGTGTGCGGCTTGCGTTGTTCGTCGGCGGTCAGCGCGTTGACTTCATCGGCGATGCTGAAGACGGCGTTACACGCCGGGCACGCCGCCAGCAGCCGATCCAGGTTGATGCTCCCCGCCGGGATCTCGGCGGCACAATAGCGACAGTGGATCTTGTTCATCACCACTCCTCCTTCACAAGGCGGCCTCGATCAGGTCGCGGAGCTGCGTCTCGTCGAAGTAGCCGCTGGCCCCCAGCCCCGGCGCGACACGGTAGACGAGCTGGTCAGCGCTGAGGACGACGGCCTTTTTGTAGATGTCGTCGATGTTCTGGATCACGATCTGCTTGATGGTACTGCCCAGCGTCTCTTTGCCCAGCGCATCGCTGCACACGAGCAGCAGCGCTTTGTAGAGGTTGTTGAGCACGAAGTAATCGAGCGTCTCCAGCGCGGCTTTGTCGTTGGCGAAGCTGTCCCAATCGAGGGCGTAGGTGAGTTCGATGCCGATGTCCTGGCGGATCTGCGCTTCGCGCTGCGGGATGGTCTGCTGTTGATGCTGCTGGATCAGGCGTTTCTCTTGCAACCCCATGCTGAATGCTCCTTGCCTATGCTGATAATCTGGTTTGATGATCACTGCTAAAACGCGGCGGATCAAGCGCTGCTGCGCCGACGCTCCTCGGCGGAGATGACGTTTATGATCGATCATGGATCGGATGTTCGGGCGGGTGCCCCCCAGATTTCAGGGGGCTGCGTGCAGACCCGGCGCGCGCCACCTTGCGATCACCTATGCTTGATTGTAAAGCCGTTCCCGGCGCACACGCGATCCCACAAAATCCGCAGAGTTCGGCAAGGATCAAGATGGTTTATCGGTGTATAATTACAAGTATCTCTTAATCCACCAAGGTTTGATGACGATGACGGTGACAGCAATGGCGGGTCTGCCGCCCCCGCCGAAAGACTCAACGACCTCCACTCCCTCATCAACGCAGTGCATACCCGGCTGAATAACCAGCACCAACTGCTGCAAATCCGTGAACTGGGGTTGTCGCCGCAGATCTTTGACGGGTTGCAAGCGCTTGATGACAGCGTGAAGCGCCTGGAACAGCAGCTTCAAGATGACGATACCGAGCTAGGGCAGTTGCGCGCGCTCACCGAAACTGCCGCGTTGATCAATTCGTCGCTGGATGTCGACAGCGTGCTGGGGCAGGCGATGGACGAACTGATCCGCCTGACCAATGCCGAACGCGGCTTCATCCTGCTGCTCAACGAGGAGAGCGAAGAACTCGAGTTCCGTATCTCGCGCGAAGTTGAGCAGACTGAGGCGATGGCCGCGGGCAACGAAGTCAGCCGCACCATCCTCAACGAAGTGATCACCACCGGTATCCCGCTGCTGACGGACAACGCTTCTAACGACCCGCGGATGCAGAAGAGCGAGACGCTCGCCAAGTATGTGCTGCGGTCGGTGGTGTGCGCGCCGCTGATTTACAAGGAACGCGCGATTGGGGCCATCTATGTAGACAACCGCTACCGTGAAGGCGTCTTCACCGAACGCGAACTGAATTTGCTGCAAGCCTTCGCCAACCAGACGGCCATCGCGCTGGAAAATGCGATTCTGTTTGCGCGCGTGCAGGCCACCTTGCGCGAGATCACTGAGACGAAAGAACTGATGGAGAACGTCTTCGCTTCGATTGGCAGCGGTGTGATCACCACCGACGCCGAAGATCGCGTGGTGACGTATAACCCGGCGGCGGCGGCTATGCTGCGCCGCCCGGCGTCCGAGGCCCTCAACAAGCCGGTGCAGAGCCTGATGCCCCGCATGGGCGCTGCCGAACTCGAAAATAAGCTCCATGCGGTGCAGCAGGGTGGCGAGCAAGCGACCATCGAACTGCAATCGGATGTGCCGGGGCGCGGGCGCGTCGCGCTCAACGTCAAGATCAGCCCGCTGCGTGACGCCGATCAGATGGCGCAGGGGGTGGCGATGGTCGTTGATGACCTCACGGATCAGCGTGAAGGCGATGAGACTTTGCAGCTCATGAACCGCTACCTGCCGCCGGGCCTTTCGGAGAACATTCAGCAGATTGCCGGGTTGGCGCTGGGCGGCGAGCGCCGCGAGGTGACCTGCGTGTTTATTCACGTGTGCCCGTACAGCGTTTTCCCCCCGGACGCGCGCCCACAGCAGATCATGGAGCTGCTGAATGAGTATTTGCAGGTGGCGACCGATGTGATCCACGATGCACGCGGCGTCATCGACAAATACATGGGTAACGAGATCATGGTGCTGTTCAATACGCAGCTCAACCCGCAGGAAAAACACGGGCTGCTGGCCGTCGATATGGCGCTGGCACTGCGCACAGCGTTTGTCGATTTGTACCAGCGGCTCGGCATCGCCCCCGACCCGCACTACTACCGCTTCGGCATCCACAGCGGTGTGGCGACGCTGGGCAATGTCGGCAGCCTGAACCGCCGCAGCTTCACCGCGCTGGGCGACTCGATCAATCTGTCGCACCGCCTGCTGGAAAATGCGCAGCGCGGCCAGATCATCATCAGCGATGACGTATACCAGCACATCTGCCGCACGTGCCCTGAACCCCCCCCGGTGGCTTTCACCGAGCGCGACCCGATTAAAGTGAAGGGGCGGGAGCAGTTGACACGAATTTTTGAGGTTTTTCGCCAATGATTGATGACCAGACACGACAAGTCAACAGCGCAGCCGCGCCACGCGCTGGCAGCGCGCAAGAACAGGTTAATCGCCTGGTGGAAGCGGTAAACGCGCTCGACACGCTGCTGCAAGACCAGCTCAAAGACCTGCGCCCGCGCGGGATGGGCCTGCCACGCGGATCGCTGGAGGACGTGAGGGCGATGCGCAATTACCTCAAGACGTTGCAGACGACGCTCCAATTCCGTCAAATTGAGCTGCGGCAGTTGCGCGCCCTGGCCGATACCACCGCCCTGATCACCTCGGCGTTGGATACAGATACCGTCCTCAACCAGGTGATGGACAACGCCATTCAGCTGACCGGGGCGGAGCGCGGCTACATTATGCTGCGCAGCACGGTGGATGGTGAGTTGGAGTTTCGGGTGGCGCGCGGCATTGACCGCGAACAACTGACGCGCGAGGACTTCACGGTGAGCAACACCATCGTCAAAGAGGTCATGGAATCTGGTATGCCCGTGCTCACCGACAACGCGCACTCCGACCCGCGTTACCGGGAGCGCGACAGCATCGTGAATCACCAGCTCCGCAGCATTCTGGCGGTGCCGCTGACGACGGGCAGCGACGTGATCGGCGTGGTGTACTGCGATAACCGCGTGTTGACCGGGGTGTTCCGCGACCATGAACTGAATTTGCTGCAAGCCTTCGCCAACCAGGCCGCCGTTGCCATCCGTAACGCGCGCTTGTTTGAAGCCGCGCGCGCGCAGCTCGCCGAGATCACCGAGATGCGCGACCTGATGGCCAACATCTTCACCTCGATTGCCAGCGGTGTGCTTTCGGTGGATGGCGAAGACCGGGTGGTGACGGTCAACCGCGCGGCCTGCGCGCTGCTCGGCTTGACGGAAACGGACGCCATCGGCCAAACGCTGCACACCCTCATCCCGCAAATCATCGAGCGGCTGGCGGTGGATTTGCAGCAGGTGCAGGAGTCTGGGGTGGCAGCGGCGACAGAGATCGAAGTGCGGCTGGACGAAGGCAACTTGCGTTCCTGGAATATCATCATGACGCCGCTGCGCGGGTCGCCGGAGACCATCGACGGCGTCGTGCTGCTGATCGATGACCTCACCGAGACCAAAGCCCGCGCCGCGCAACTGGCCGAGGTGCAGCGGTACCTGCCGCTGGCGCTGGTGCAAAACCTGCGCAGCGATGCGCTGGCCGCGTTGGGCGGTCAGGAACGCGAGATCACCATCCTTTCGGCGGATGTGCGCGGCTTCAGCACGTTCAGCGAAAAACTGGAACCGGAACAGGTGATGGAGGTCATCAACCAGTATTTGACCGCCGCCAGCGACTCGATCAATTTGTTCGATGGTGTGGTCGACAAATACCTGGGCGATGAGGTCAACGGGCTGTTCAATACGCAGCTCAACCCGCAGGACAATCACGCTGAGCGGGCGGTGCGCGCGGCGCTGTTCATGCTCTATGAGGTGAGCGAATTGCACGAATCGCTGCCAGAAGATCACGCGCTGTTTTACGGAGTCGGCATCCACACGGGCGTGGCGGTGTTGGGCAACGTCGGCAGCCAGGAACGCCGTGAGTTCACCGCGCTGGGCGATGCGGTCGAGACGGGCAAATGGCTGCAAAAGCACGCCAAACGCGACGAAGTCATCATCAGCCCAACGACCTACGACCAGGTCAAGGACATTTTCGTGTGCGAACCGATGACGCCGCCGGAAGCGCACCCTACCATCGATGTGATGTATTTGGTCAAAGGCATCAAGCGTCGCCAGTGAGCCGACCGGGAGCGATCATGTCCGAAGCACAGACGATCAACCCGAATTTTCCGCCGCTCACGGTTGATCTGCTGGCGGCGGGCTTCGCGGACTGCGGCCTCGCGCCCGGCCAGACGGTGATCGTTCACACGGCGATGCGCAAACTGGGCTGGGTCGTCGGGGGGCCGGTCGCCGTGATTCAGGCGCTGCTGCAAGTGCTTGGCCCGCAGGGCAACCTCGTGATGCCCGCGCACACCACCGATAATTCGGAGCCGTCCCACTGGCAGAACCCGCCCGTGCCGGAAAGCTGGTGGCCGATCATCCGGGCGCACATGCCCGCCTATGATCCAGCGACCTCTCCGCTGCGACAGATGGGCAAGGTCGCAGAGACGTTTGTGCATTGGCCCGGCGCGATCCGCAGCAGCCACCCCGCCAATTCGTTTGTGGCGTTGGGGCCGCAGGCCGCCTACCTCACCGCCGATCACCGCCTGGAAAGTGGGTTGGGCGCGCGTTCGCCGCTGGCCCGCCTCTACGATTTGGACGGTTATGTGCTGCTGATCGGCGTGGATCACAGCAACAACACCTCGCTGCATCTGGCCGAAGACCGGGCAGAATGGCCGGGCAAGCCGTACACAGAGGACGGGGTGGCCATGCTGGTTGATGGGGAGCGCCGCTGGGTGACATACCGCATGCTCGATTATGACGCCGACGACTTCGCGCAGCTTGGGGATGCCTACGAAGCCGCCGCCGTCATCCCACGTCACACGGTCGGCCAGGCGCAGGTGCGTTTCATGCGGCAGCGCCCGCTGGTCGATTTCGCCGTCCAGTGGGTGAACGCGAATCGCGGGCGCGCCACAGAAGCAGGTTCAAGCGCGACTCCCGACGCTTAGCTGGCCGAGTATACCCCCACCCACTCGATCTCGATGCGGAAATCGCCTTCCTGCTTGTCGCTGATCAGCACGCCCATGTAGGCGATCTCGCTGGGCGCAAGCGGCCCGGCATTCGGCAGTTCCAGGCCGAACACCTGCGGGCGCATCTCCGCGAACGGCAGCGCCACAAGCTGCCAGTCGTCGGTGGGCGTGAACTCGGCTTGATAGCGCAGGTTGCCGCGGCGCGGCGCGCCCGGCCACAGATTCACGACGTAGCTCTGGCCGTCGCCGCGCACCCGCAGCACGATGCCCGCATAGCCGCTGAGATCCTCACCCACTTGCGGCGAGCGCACCGACGCAAAGCCGCCGTTGTTTTCCAGCGAGACATTGCCGGTGAAGACTGCGAAGCCTTCGTCGCTGATCGCCCATTCGCTGGTCGAGATGCCGCCCATCACGTCGTCGTTGACGATTTGCCAGCGGTTTTCGGTGGTGCTTTCGGCGAAGTTGAACAACACCCGAATATCGTCGTCCGTTAGCTGCGCCACGATTTGCTCCCTTCGCTCAGATTGATCTTGTGCTGCCGTATTGAATTGATTCAGGCTGAAGATTCCCAACACCGCGAGGGTTAGGATGAGCAGCCCGCCAATGAGTCGGCGCATGGTTGTCAGCTCCGTGCTTGTTGTACGCTGACTCCGATTATAAAGGCGGCGCTTTTGGGCTGGGCCGACTCTCGTTATACTCTCATCAGATGATTGGTTCATGCTTGAGGAAGCTTATGACAACAACACCTCATTTGATCTATTTGCATGGTTTTACATCGTCGCCGCGCTCGCGGAAGGCGCAGTGGTTCGCCAACCGCCTGGCAGATCGTGGGGTGACGCTGCACATCCCGGATCTCAACGTGCCGACGTTCGAATATCTGACGCTCACGGCCATGCTCGACCGGGTCGCCGAGACGATTCGCGCGTTGCCCGACGGCCCGGTCGCGTTGATCGGCTCAAGCATGGGCGGCACGGCGGCGCTGCATTTCGCCGACCGCTACCGGGATGCTGAAGCGACGCGCGTCACGCAGCTTTTGCTGATGGCCCCGGCGATGGATTTCGCCGGCAACCGCAAGACTCAGCTTGGTGAGGTGCGGCTGAATGCGTGGCGCGACTCCGGCTGGCTGACGGTCTATCACTATGGCGATGTGGCCGAACGCCGCGTGCATTATGGCCTGTTTGCGGATCTGCTGAACTACGACATATTTTCGCTCAACCTGTCGCTGCCGATTCGCATTTATCACGGGCGCAGCGATGCCAGCGTGCCCTACGAGCAGTGCGTGCAGTTTGCCGAACCGCGCCCCAACGTTGACCTACACCTGCTTGACTCCGATCATCAACTCCTCGATCAGACCGACACGATCTGGCACGGGATGGTCGAACTGTTCCACCTGTGATCGACCGATCATCTCAGTGTCGGCTGGCATCGATCACAGGCCGAGCAGTTGACGCAGCCCATGCGGCGTATTGGTCGTGAACAGATCGACGCCGGCTTCCAGCAGCAGCGGCGCATTCGTCACCGCTGCTGGGTTGTGCGTATCCATCGTGTAAGCGGCCAGCCGCATCCCCAATGCGTGCAGCTTCGCCGCCGGGTTGAAGCCGTCCGCTAGAGTCTGCGCGATGAAGCGATGACTGAGATAGCACGCCTCGATGTTGGGAATCTGCTGGGCGATGACCTCGAAGCGATCTTCGAGATATTCGGGGATCGGCCAGGCGCGGCGGCGCGCCACCAGGTCATCGTCCCAGTAGCCGTACGCGCCCTTGTGATACGGCGGCGGCACACGATCTGGGTCGCTCGGCGGCGTGTACGTGTCTGGCCGCCAGTCGATGTAAAAGTGGATGTCAAAGCCGAGCCGCAGCCAGGGCGCGATCTTGCGCAGCCGCCGCAGACTCCAGTCCGCGCCTGAACTGACGATCACACGCTGCGCCAACGGCGCGATGATCCGCGCGAACCGTTCCAGCGGTTCCGGCGTCGGGAACGGCCACACATGCTTGAAGTCGATCTGAAGCTGCGCCCGCCCCGGCATGTCCAGCAGCAGCGCCACCACATCGCTGAGCAGCGCGACCGGGTGATCGCTCGGCCCACCGTCCGCTGCGCCGTGTGCTGATCGGAAGCGCAGTTCGCGCGCCGCCGCCACCGTGAGATCGGCGGGCAGGCCGTCGCCGGTCGTTTCGCGGGCGAGTTCCGGCCCGTGCATCACCAGATAATCGTCGGCGGCCAATGGGTTGGCATCGATCTCGATGAAGTCGGCGTCGGCTTCCAGGCAGGCGCGCAGCGCGGCGAGTGAGTTCGGCGGCCCGGCGGGATCATCCAGCGCGGCCATGTGATGCACAATCAGCGGGGGCGCGGTCAGCGTCATCGAATCGTCCTCTGCGGTCGGGTGTCGCGGCGGATGGTACCACAAACCGGGCGATGCAATCATTTACCATCCACTTATCACCATCACCATCCATGCTTGGTTCGATCAGAGGGTTGCTTAAAAG
>JAADYY010000331.1 GCA_010092805.1 Chloroflexota bacterium
AGCAGCAGCGCCCGCAGATCAGTGTCGTCGTAGGGACGTGAGTTGATCAGCAGCAGGAGCAAGGCGAATGCCCCACTCAGCGCAATAATGGGCCGAACGATCACGCGAAACATCATTTATGGATCTCTCCAGAATACTCAGAGCAATTCCGGTTATGGGCAGCCACCCCACGTCGGCAGGTCGATCTGGGCGGTTGGCTCGCCCGGCATGGGCGGTTCGGGCACGATGACCCACATCCTGATCGCCGCACGCCAGAACATAGCGCTCCGCACCGGGCAGGGCACTGTCACCCCTGCACTCAGCGCGCCATCGAAGTGCCGCCCACTGACAATTGCGTGCCTGCGACCTTGGATCTGGGCGATGCTTGCCCGCGTGGTGGATGGTGGGGCCAGCAGCCACAGCTCGCCAATTGCGATGGTCGTCGGCAACTCGACCCAGGCGAGCACGCCGTCCTGGATCGATGCGAGGCCCTGCCGCCGCGCGTCGATCACGGCGGGCTGAGCGCCGCTCCACGCCCAACTGATCAGCCCGGAGTCGGTGGCCGGGGCGCGGTTGTAACGCACATCCGCAACCCAGGGATGCACACGCAGCGCCGCATCGAGATCACCGAGCGTGGTCACACCCGGCTCCAGGCCCAGCACACACAGCGCCGCGCAGTTGGCCGAATCCGCGAACAGCTCTTCAAGGGCAGACCGTGCGGGCTGGAGCCGGATGAGGCCGAAGATCACGACCAGCGGCGCAACGCTCAGCGGGATCAGCCGAAGGATCAAGCGTGTCATCATGATGTGAGTCTCTCATAGGTTTGGCTTCTCACAACCAACGGTCGGCGTACGGGTCACATGCGGGCGACCGCCAACCGTTGTATACTTTTTTGAGAAATCCCGTGACTGGAGAAAAGCTCATGGCCAGGCGGATCCTCTATTTTGTCCTTATACTGTGCCTCATCACTGGCATTCCAGCATTCATTGTACAGTCGCAGCCGCAGGTGGGCAGCGGTTGGTCGGCGGAGTATTTCAACAATGAGACGCTGAGTGGGTCGCCCGTGCTCACCGAGAACCTGCCCGGCGGCATCAATTTCAATTATGGGCTAGGAAGCCCCGACCCGCTCGTCAACCCGGAGCGGTTTTCGGCGCGCTTCGTCTCGCTGCAAACCTTCGAGGCGGGCACCTACGAATTTCTCGTCAATGCCGACGACGGCGTGCGCGTGATCATCAATGGCGGTGTGGTCTTCGATCAGTTCGATGCGCGCCCGCTGGGCACCGCGACTTTCACGCAGAGCCTGCCGGCTGGTTCCGCGAGCGTGATCGTTGAATACATCGAATTTCAGGTCGATGCATTGATTCAGTTTCAATGGTACCGCATCGACAACGCCACTACGACAATCACCCCGGCGACGTTGGTCGGTACCGCCACCAATACCTTCACGCCGACCAACACCCTCACCTTCACGCCGAGCATCACCCCGTCGATCACCGCGACGATCACGCCGTCGAATACGCTCGCACCGTCGGTGACCCCATCGGTCACGCCGACGCCCTCTGCCACCATCACGCCGTTCCCGACGATCACGCCGTTCCCGACAATCACCCTGACGCCGAGCCTGACGTTCACGCCGAGCATCACCTTCACCCCGTCGAACACGCCGCGCATGTGCATGACCCCACGCCCGCTAGTGATCGGTGGGCGCGCGATTCTGGAGGGCGGCGTCAACATCCGCTCGCAGCCGTCGCTGTCGGCCCCGGTCGTCAATTATTTTGAGGGCGAGACGCTGCTGCGGGTGCTCGATGGGCCACAGTGCGGCGATGGCTACTGGTGGTGGCGCGTCGGTGGGGCGGGCGGCGAACCGGGCTGGGTCTCTGAGGGCGTGCCGGAGCGCTACTGGCTCGACCCCGCGCCGACGTTTGTCGATCCGGGGTCGATTTGCAACCCACCGCTGACGATTTCGCTGGGGGCGTTCGTGCGCACCGCGACTCAACTGCGGCTGCGCAGCGGCCCCAGCCTGAACGGCGCGACGTTAGCGACGATGCCCAGCGACTCCGTGCTGGAGATTCTCGAAGGATCACAGTGCGCCAACGGCCTCAACTGGTGGCGCGTGCGCTGGGTGGGGCCGGAAATCACCGGCTGGATCGCGGAGGGCCGCCCCGACAATTACTGGATCAACGTGCCCAGCAACGCCATCGCGCAGCCGACGCCCGTCTGTGGCCGCCCGCTGTCATTGGGGCCGGGTGCCCGCGCCGCGATTCAGTATCGGCAGGGTGACGAACCGCGCCGTCTGCGCGACAACCCCAGCCTGGCGGCCACCGAGATCGCGCGGTTGCAGCGCGGCATCGCGGTGGACATCATCGAGGGGCCAGTGTGCCTGGAAAGCTTCAATTGGTACCGGGTCACGGTGGTTGGCGTCGATCTGGCTGGCTGGATCGCGGAGGGCCGCACCGGGGATTACTGGCTCGATGTGATCATCCCCGCGCCGTGAGCGGCGATCCGGTGTTGACGGCGGCGCACCCGCGCCCGCGCTGGTATCAACTGACGCAGATCGCGGCGGTGGCCCTGATCGTCTTGCTGATCCTGGCGGCACTGGCGCAGATCGCGCTGGTGCTGCTGGGGTCGCCGCTGCTCCTCGCGGTGGTGGCGGCGGTCATCGCGCTGGCACTGACCGCACCGCTGCTGATGCAGACGACGATCTCGCCGCCTGTGACGGTCAGCGCGGACGGGTTAACGCTCAGGCCGTTGATCTGGCGGCAGCAGGCGATCTCGTGGGCGGCGGTCGAGTCGCTCAAGCCGTACCCACTGCTAACCCCGGCCAGCGCCGAGGTAGTGCGGCGTGGGCTGAGTGGACGCAGCAACTATCGCCCCGCTGAGGGGATGATGCTCGTGATCCCGGCGCTGCCGCTGCCTTACCGCGTGGCGGGGCTGCTGGCTGGGGAAGGTTTCACCGCCGTGATCGCGCTGACCAACCGCACGCACACCGATTATCCTGCCCTGATCGCAGCGGTGATCGATCATGTGCGGGCGGCGGGCGGCGTGGTTCATGCCGACGCGCCGGCGGCGTAAACCACCTCGATAGATCTCAATGCTACCCTGATCTCCATGTCGATAATTAGCTTGAAGTCGGTGGTTTGATCTGTGCAATCACTTTATCTCATCCTATTGGGCCTGATCATGGCGCTGTGTTTCGCGGCCATGACCCAACTCGATCACTTTACGCGGGATGGTGTGCAGTTTGTCACGCTGATATTGTTGGCGTTTGCGGCATTTGCCGTCGCGGTGCTGATCGTGTGGCGGCGGCCTCGGCACCGCCTTGCGCTGATCGTCGGGTTGGCGCTGCTGTTCCGGCTGCCGCTGTTCTTCACCACGCCCACGCTCTCAACCGATGTGTGGCGCTATCTCTGGGATGGGCGGTTGATCAATGCGGGTGTGAATCCGTATGCCTACCGCGTTGATGCGCCAGAACTTGTGCCGCTGCGCACCGACCTGCACGAACGCATCGATCATCAGTGGATGGCGTCGCCGTACCCGCCCGCCGTGAACGCCGTCTTCGCGGCGGTCTATCGGATCGCGCCGGAGAGCGCCACCGCCTTGCAGATCGCCTTCACCCTGTTTGATCTGGCGACGGCGTGGGTGATCGTGCGGCTGCTGCGCCATTTCAAGCTGCCCGCGAGTTGGGTGCTGATCTATCTATGGAACCCGTTGATCGTCGTTGAGTACGCGCACAGCGCCCACCTCGACTCGCTGATGACGTTCTTCACGGTGCTGGCGCTCTACACCGCGCTCACTGGCAGGCGAACGTTGAGCGCCGCAGCGTTGGCCGTCGCCATTCTGACGAAGTTCATCCCGGCGCTGCTGCTGCCGGTGCTGTTCTGGTGCTGGGGCTTCTGGCGGGCGGTGCTCTGCGGCGTGATCGTCGTCGCTGCGCTCGCGCCGCTGCTCCTGGCCGATCTGGCGGCAGCGCGCGAAGTCGCCGAGGGTACCGGGGTCTTCGGCGCGACCTACATTTATCTGACGCAGTGGCGCACCAACGCCGGGATCGTCGAGTGGCTGCTGAGTGCGCTGGAACCCTACACCGATGATCCGCTGCGTGTGGCGCGCGGCATTGGATCGGGCGTGCTGCTGATCGTCGGCGCGTGGGTGTTCTGGCGCTCTCGGCGCGCGGCAGACGACCAGATCATGCTGTACAGCGCCGTGCTCATCAGCGTGTATACGCTCTTCACGGCGGCAGTCTTCCCCTGGTATCTGACGTGGTTGCTGGCGCTGCTGCCGCTGCTGATCGGGCGGTACCCGGTGTTTGTGGCGGCGTGGTTGTATTTCGCGGCGGCGGTCAATCTGTCGTATCTGTTCTACCTCGACCCGGAGAACCCGCGCGAATTCGAATGGATTCGGGTCGTCGAATATGCCCCGCTATACATCGGGTTGGGTTTGGCCTACCTGCATGGGTTGACGCAGCGTCAGCCACTGCTGGCGCAGCGCCAGGCTGAGCGTGAAGATCAAGCGGGTGGCGAACAGCAGCGCGAAGAACGCGAACGCCCACGCCTCATACAGGATGGCGAGCCGCAGCGTATTGAGGTTGTAGACGAGCATCACTAATTCGATGATCAGCGCGCCGCTGACGGCCAGGTGATACGGGGAGCGCGCCCAACCATTGCGCTGGACGAGCGCGCCGAATTTGGGTGTACGCTCAAACGCCATCGTCCGCCGCGCGAACAGGCCCATGAGCACGGCGCGGGCGTTGTTGTACATCACATCCGCGCCCAACAGCGTCATCAGGATGATCTGCGGCACGCGCCGCCAGGTGAGTTTGCCGGCTTCGTGCTGCCCCACCAGAAAGTAGATCATCGGGGCATAGAACGTCAGCATGAAGACGGTCGTCAGGCGCAGAAACCACAGCATATCCGGCGTCACGGTGATCACGACGAGGGGCAGCAGCAGCGAGGCCAGCACCATCCACAACTGAATGCTGTAGCCGGTGAGGTGCAGCGTCGCCATGATCTTCTGCCGCAGGTTGAAATCTGCGCGCCACACGTGCGGCAGCAGCAGCCGCGCCGTTTCGATGCTGCCGCGCGCCCAGCGATACTGCTGCCGCCGATAGCCGCTGACCGTCGCTGGCACCTCACCCGGCGCGATCACATCGCGCAAATACACTGGCTTCCACCCGGCGATCTGCGCGCGGTAGCTCAAATCGAGATCCTCGGTGACGGTGCGCGCCAGCCAACCGCCCGCCGTCTCAATGCAGGCCCGCCGCCATGCGCCCGCCGTCCCGTTGAAGTTCATCGGCAGGCCGCCGCGCTGCCGCGCAAACTGTTCCACCGTGAAGTGGGCGTCAATCGAGATGGATTGCAAGCGCGTGAGGATCGAAAACTCGGCGTTGAGATGGCCCCAGCGCGTTTGCACAAACCCCACCGCCTCATCCGCGAAGTGCGGCACCGTCCGCCGCAGAAAATCGCGCGGGGGCACAAAATCCGCATCGAAGATGGCGATGAGCGTACCGTGTGCCAGCGTCAGCCCATGCGCCAGCGCCCCGGCCTTGTAGCCTTCGCGGGTGGGGCGCTGCACCTGCTTGATGTCCAGGCCGCGCGCCTGCCACTGCGCGACACATTTCGCCACAAGCGCCGCCGTGTGATCGGTGGAGTCGTCCAGAATTTGAATCTCCAGCCGATCACGGGGGTAATCGAGGGCGCACACCGCGTCGATGATGCGCACAGCAACATGGCGCTCGTTGTAGATGGGCACCTGCACCGTCACCGACGGCCACGCAGAGTCGGCCAGCGGCGGCGCTGCTGAGTCCGGCGCGCTGTGCCGCAGCGTCAGCAGCGTGAGATAGATCTGATTGATTCCATAGATGAACAGCAGACTCAGCAGCAGGACATAGAGCGCCAGGATCACAGCGGTCATCGAAAATATCAGGCGGCTTCGTCTGTCATTTCAGGGGTCGCTTCGGGTGTTGTTTCGGCGGCGGGATCGTCGCTGCCCGCGACCACCGTCATCGCCACAAAGTCCGAGTCGATGCCGCCCGCCTCGTCGGTGACCTCCAGCTCAATCAGCCACATGCCCACTTCGTCCAACAGCATCTCGTCGCCCAGCGCGAAGGCGCAGTCGGACAGCGTCTCGCGGATGACCTTACCGTCGTCGTCGGGGAGGTTCGGCGGCGCGTCCACGATCACCCAGCGGTAATTGACGATCGCGCCCGTCGAGGCGCAGGCGTCGAACGTGGGCGCTTCACCCACCGGGATCGTCTGATCGTCGCCTGCGTCGGCCATCAGCACGGGGTTGACGGTCACTTCGACCGTATCGGAGTCGATGTTGCCCGCCTCGTCGGTGACTTCTAACTCTAACAGCCACGTGCCCACGTCGCTGAACAGCATCTCGTTTTCGAGATCGAAGCTGCAATCCGGCATGATCTCGCGGATGACCTTGCCGTCATCTCCCGGCACATGATCCGGCGCATCGAGGATGACCCAGCGATAGTTCACAATCGCGCCCGTCGAGGCGCAGGCGTCGAATGCGGGCACCTCGCCCACGATGATGGTTTTGTCGTCACCAGCAGCGGCGGTCACGCCGTCCTGCGCCAGGGCGGGCAGGTTCAGCACGGCGAGCATCCCGATCATAAAGAACATTGCAGCGCAGCGTTTGATCATGGCAGCCATTGTTTGAGATCCCTTCTCCTGACGGCGAATCAATCAGCGCCCGTAAGCGTATTTGATCGTTGTCGAGATAATGTAATAGGCTGCCAATATGGTACCACGAATGGTGCCGGAAATTTTCGATTTGCCCCCGGCGCGCCGATAGTAGCTGATGGGGATTTCGACGATCTTGTAATTCTGTTTGGCCGCCTTCACCATCATTTCGGTTGTCCAGCCGTAGGTGAGTTCCTGCATGTCGAGGCTGGCGTACACTGGCTGGCGAATCGCACGGAAGGGGCCGAGATCGGTTACTTTGAGGCCGTAAAGCCAGCGCATCAGCAGCGCCGCTAACCCATTGCCGAAGCGCGCGTGCGGCAGCAGCGCCCCCGGCTCATGATAGCCGCGCTCGCGCGACCCGATCACGAGATCGGCGGCCTGCTCATGGATCGGCGCGAGCAGCAGCGGAATTTCCGTCGGGTCGTCGGAGCCATCGCCGTCGAGGAAGACCAGCACAGCGGCATCGGTGGCCGCAGCCGCCCCGGCGTAGCAGGCGTAACCGTAGCCGCGCCGCGTCTCAGTGACGATCTCCGCGCCGTTGGCCTGCGCGATGCTGACCGTTTGATCTGTGGAGCCGTTATCGACGACGATCACGCGCTGCACCACATCACGCGGCACCGCGCCCACAACCGCGCCAATGGTCGTTTCCTCATTCAGCGCGGGGATGATTGCCGCGACGGTCGCTGTTGTTGCCAAGCCGATACCCGCCCATATCAACGCCGGAATTCAGGGGCAACTGTACCATGCGCCATCAGCGATGACCACAAACTGTGCGTTGTTGGTCGGCGCTGCCTGTTGATAATGCGTTTCTTGCGGATTTGATGGGCGTGTAATGATCTCGTGCCACAATCGGGGGACTATAATATAATAATGCGTTGTGCAACAACAAGTATCGGAACCTCATGTCCCCCGAACCACATGAGCGGCATAATCTGCCACCGCAGCCTACCTCATTTATTGGCAGGGCGGTGGAAATCACCGAACTGGTGGCATTCCTGGACAACCCGGACCGCCGGTTGCTGACCTTGGTGGGGCCGGGCGGCGTGGCAAAACGCGCTTGTCGCTCGAAGTCGCCCGCCGCAAACTGGAAGCATTTCCCAGCGGAGTCTATTTCATCCCGTTGGCTTCGCTGCAATCTGACGCCGACCTCGCGCCGACGATCATCAACGTGTTGGGCATCCACATCAGCGACAAAGGCACGCCGCGCGAAGAGTTGGTCAGTTATTTGAGCCAGCGGCAGATGCTGCTGGTGCTGGATAATTTCGAGCAGGTGCTGGACGGCGCGGAGTTGGTCAGCGCAACACTGAACGCCGCGCCGCACGTCAAGATCATCGTCACGTCGCGGGAGACACTCAACTTGCAAGAGGAATGGGTGTGGGACGTGAAGGGGCTGCGCTACCCAGATGAGTACGATCTACCCGTCCAGAACATCAGCATCGAGCGTTACAGCGCGCTGCAACTGTTCGCCGACCGGGCGCAGCGCGCCCAGCATGACTTCGCGCTTGACCGCGAACTGCCCTGCATTGTGCGGATCTGTCAATTGGTGGGCGGCGTACCGCTCGCGCTTGAGCTGGCCGCCTCGTGGTTGAAAACACTCACCTGCGCCGAGATTCTGTCGGAGATCGAGCGCAGCATCGACTTTCTGGCGACCAACGTCCGCAACATCCCGGAGCGCCACCGCAGCATCCGCACCGTTTTCGATCATTCGTGGCGCATGTGCAACGCGACGGAACAGGCCGCCTTTCGCAGGCTGTGCGTCTTTCGCGGCAGCTTCGAGCGGGAAGCCGCCCAGCAAATCGCTGGGTCATCGCTGCTGACGCTTTCGGCGCTGGTCGAAAAATCGATGCTGGCCAAGCTGCCCACCGGGCGCTACAAAGTCCATGAGCTGCTGCGCCAATACGCCGAAGAACAGCTCGAAGCCTCCGGCGAAACCACCGCCATTCACGACGCACATATGCGCTACTTCGCTGCGTACATGCACACCCTCACCCTGGACATCAAGGGCCGCCGCCAACTCGGTGGCCTCAACGCGATTCAAGGCGATTTCGGCAATCTGCGCGCGGCCTGGCTGCGTGCCGTCGATCAGGCGGATTACGATGCACTCGACAGGATGATGGAGGGCATGGCCCTCTACTGCGATATGCGCGCGCGTTACCAGGTAGGCGAAGGGCTGCTGCAGCGCGCCCTGGAAGCGCTGGCCCCACCCGCCGATCAAGACCCGTACCCGGTCTGGAATCGGCTGCGGGCGCGCTGGATTCAGGTGTGGATCTTGCAGGAGCGCACGCCCCTGCCGGACTCCGTGCGTAGCCACATCGAGGCGTGCCATGCCTTCGCCGAAGCGCACAACGACCGCGACACGCTTGCGCTGTGCCTGTGGTCAACGGGTGAACTCAACCGCTTTGAGCGCGCTCACGACAACGGTCTGCCCGCCTATCGACGCGCGCTGGCCCTCTACCGCGAGGTAGGCGACAACTACTATGTTGTGCGGGTGCTGCGTGGCATGGTGCATGGTCATTTCGTCGCGGGCGGCGTTGATCAGTGGGATGAACTGTTTGCGCTGAACCAGCAGCACCTCGATCTGGCGCGGCAGATCGGCGATCACACAGGGATGGCGCACGCGATCTACTATGATGGCTGGATCGCGCTGTTCGTCACCGGGAGTCGGCTGGGCGGCCAGCCGCTGCGCCACACTGGGGCCGACGCAGCGCTGCCCGCCCTCCTCCCAGCAGTGGCAGCGCACGATCACCGCGAACGCTACTTCCGTGAGGCGCTGGCGATCTGGCGGCAGATGGGCGACCGCAAAAGTGTGGGGGTCGCGTTGGTGGGGCTGGGGATGCTGGCGTGGCTCAAAGGCGATCACGCGGACGCGACCACGCTGCTCGATGAAGCTATCCAGATCTCCGAAGCGGTCAACTTCATGAACACCTACGGTATGGCGGTCTCCAACCAGGGGTTTGTCGCGCTGCTGGAAGACGACATCGACCGGGGGCGCACCCTCTGCCAGCATGGCATCCGGCTGCACAACGCGCCATCAACCGTGTTCAATATGCAATTGGCGCAGCTCGGCCTCGCCATCGCCGCTATCGCCGACGGTGACCTCGCAGCGGCGCGGGAGCAGGTGCGGACGGTGCTCGAAACGGCACATCTGCCGCTGGCACAAGTGCTGATCCTGCCAGTGGCGGCGCTCATGCTGGCGCATGGG
>JAADYY010000052.1 GCA_010092805.1 Chloroflexota bacterium
CGAAACAATTGACAGATGTTGATGTGCTGGCGGGTGTCATGGGCAGCCCCAGCGCCGCGCGTCAGCGGCCCGGCGTTATGTCGCTGCCCATGATAGGCTACGATGATACCATCTCCGGCCCCGCCAATCCAATCACCAAAGCGTCCGGGTTGAGGTAGCGCTGGGCTGCTGCCATCAGATCGTCTTTGGTGAGGCCGAAGATCAGGTCGCGGTAGTTGGCGAGGTAATCCAACCCCAGATCATACGTCTCCATGCTGAGGATTGTGCCCGCGATGCCCTCGTTGCTTTCCAGTTGCAGCGGCAGCCGCCCCACGTAATACGACTGGTTATCTTCCAGATCTTCATCGCTCACCGGCTCGGTGACCAGCCGCCGCAGCTCGTCGGTGACACGCGCGATGGTCAGATCGACGTTCTTCGGGTTGATCCCGGCGCTCACCTGCCAGGGGCCGGGGCCGCTCCCGCCCGCCACCGAACTGTACGCATAGTAGGCCAGGCCCAGTTCCTCACGGATCTTCGCGCCGACGCGGCCCATCATCCCAAACTGACCGAGCACACTGTTGGCAAGCACCGCCGCCTGATAATCGTCGGCGTAGCGCGACGGCCCCGGCACCCCCATCACCACATCGGACTGAGTCTTGCCCGGCAGTGTCACGACATTGCGCACCGTTTCCGGGAGGGGCGTCAGCGCCGGAAGTTCTGGATTGGCGGGCTGGTTCGGGTTTTGCCAGTCGGCGAAGTGCCGCCCCACAATCTCGACGGCAGCGTCGGTGTCGACCGCGCCCACCACCACGATGATCATCCCTGCCGGGCCGTAGTGCTGCGCATGGAACGCCGTCAGGTCGTCGCGCCGGAGCGTCGGGACGGTTTCCAGCGTGCCGCTCACACTGTAATGAAACGGATGGTTATCTGGGTAGAGCGCTTCACTGAAGGCGCGGTTGGCGCGGTAGCGCGTATCCTGCTGGCGGATGTGCAGCCCGGTGATCAATTCGCCGCGCAGCCGCTCGATCTGCGTTGATGGGTAGGTGGGGTGGCGCAGCACATCCGCTGTCACATCCACCAGCAGTTCCAGGTCTTCAGCCAGCGACTTACCGGAAAACGATGTGCGGAACGTCCCAGCCCGCACACTGACATCGGCCCCGGCGTCTTCCAGCGTGGTGTGGATGGTCTCGAAGTCCCGGTTTTGCGTCCCGCGCATGAGTGCGCTGGCCGTCAACGACGCGAGGCCGTTGTGCGCGGCGCTTTCATAGACGCTGCCCACCCGCACCGACCCGGCGATCACGACGGACTGCGCCGCGTGGTTTTCGTACACCAGCACGGTCACGTCGTTGGCGAGCACGGTGCGGTTGATGGTTTGTGCGTTGGGGATGGCGTGGGTGATGGCACTCATGCGAGCACCTCCATATCGCTCATTTCATCGATGGCTTCGTCATCGCCGCTGATTGGCACAAACCAACCGACGGTGCGGTTCTGCCGCCGCAGGTACTGGCGCGCCGCCGCTTTCACATCATCCAGCGTCACCGCTTCCAGCCTCTCCACATAGGTTTCGAACCAGTCATAGCCACCGAAGTTTTCCGCGAACGCTAGCCAGAACGCCTGCATCGTCACGCGCTCCGTACTGTAGGCGAACAGCGCCCGCGCCTGCTTCTTGGCGCGGTCCAGTTCTGCCTGGCTGATGTTGCCGCTCACCAGCCGCTCGATCTGCGCGTCGAGCGCGGCTTCGACTTCGGCGTGTTCGCGGCCATCGCGCACGGTGATGTCGATGGTGTACAGGAACGGATCGATGGTTGGGGTGATGCCGCCATCGACCGAGGCGGCGAGTTCGGTTTCCACGAGGGCTTTGTACAGGCGGCTCGTCTTGTTATCGATGCTGCCGCCGCCCAAGCTGTCTGGCCCACAGAGGATGCTGTTGATCAGCTCCAGCTTGAACCAATCCGGGTCGTTGGCCGAAGGCACGTGATACGCCACCTGAATGAAACTGGCGTTGCCGGGCCGCTCCACGCTCACGCGGCGTTCGCCGTTCTGTTCTGGTTCGGGGCGCACGAACACCTTCGGCGGCTCACCCGCCGGGATCGATTCGTAGTGCGCCTTGATGCGCGCCAGCATCGTCTCAGAGTCGAACGCGCCCACCGCGACGGCAATCGCGTTGTTGGGCATGTAGTGCGTCTTGTAGTGCCCAAACAGATCGTCGCGAGTCATGGTTTCCAGGTCGGTCATGTCGCCGATGATCTCGTGGTGATAGCCATGCACGCGGAACGCCGCCGCCTGCACTTCTTCGCCCAGCCAGAACAGCGGCGAGTTCTCCGCCCCCTGCCGCTCCGAGATGATCACCGTCCGCTCGGATTCGACCTCGTCCGGGACGAACTGCGCGTTCATCATGCGGTCGGCTTCAATTTCCAGCCCCAGATCAATTTTGTCGGCGGGCAGGGTCTCGAAGTAGGCGGTGTAATCGAAGAAGGTCTGCGCGTTCCACGCACCGCCCACGCGGTCGACGGCCTTATCGAGATAGCCCGCCGGGAATTTCTCCGTGCCTTTGAAGAGCATATGCTCCACCCAGTGCGAGACGCCAGTGATGCCGGTGCGTTCGTTGCGGCTGCCCACACGATACAGCACCCACCAACTGATCAGCGGCGCGCTGTGGACTTCCTTCAGCAGCACCACCATGCCGTTATCCAGCACGTGCCGGGTAACATCAGTCATGCAAACAACTCCTAACGATCAAATTTAATCAATACCAATCACTTAACTCCGATATGAATACTACCGGAGTTAAAGCGGATACAACACCCCCAAACCCTGGTTGCCCTGTGACACCCCGGCGCGGCGGAGCGCAGGCTAGCCGGTCTGGCAGTTTAGCGTTCGGCTTCGGTTTCCACAGCGACTCCATCGCCGTTGTAGCCGCGCCCCACCCCGCGATAGGTGAAGCCCAGCCGATGCATTTTGGCGGGGTCGTAAATGTTGCGCCCATCGATGAGGATGGGGCGGTTCATGCTGGCGTGGATGCGCTTCATATCCAACTGCTTGAATTCGTTCCAGGGCGTCGCCACCACCAACGCATCAACGCCCTGCACAACTTCGTAGGAATCGCCGCAGAACTGCGCATTGGGCAGCACGCGCGCGGCGTTCTCCATCGCCACCGGGTCGTAGGCGCGCACCGTCGCCCCTTGATCCAGCAGGTGATGAGCGATGGCAATCGCCGGGGATTCGCGGATGTCGTCGGTGTTCTCTTTGAACGCCAAGCCCAGCATACCGATGGTTTTGTCGTACAGCGTATCCAGCAGGTCGTGCAGCTTGAGGATCACGTGTTTGCGCTGGAACGAGTTGATGTCCATCACCGCTTTGAGCAGTTGCGGATGGCTGCCGTGTGTCTGCGCCATGTACGACAGCGCCTTCACATCTTTGGGGAAGCAGCTCCCGCCGTAGCCGACGCCCGGTGCCAGGAAGTGATGGCCGATGCGCTTATCGAAGCCCATCCCCTGCGCCACCTCGATCACATCCGCGCCCAGCTTCTCGCAGATGATGCTGATCTCGTTAATGAAGCTGATGCGCGTCGCCAGGAACGCATTCGAGGCGTATTTGATCATCTCGGCGGTGCGCAGGTCGGTCATGACGATAGGGGCACGCAGCGACAGGAACAACTGCGCCACCGCTTCCATCGCCGCTTGATCCGTCGAGCCGAGCACTGTGCGATCTGGGTGCATGAAATCGTTGAGTGCCGAGCCTTCGCGCAGGAATTCCGGGCAGCTCACCACCGAAAACTCGATGGGGGTGGGTTGGGTGCGTTTGACAATATCCGCCACCCAATCGCCCGTGCCGACGGGCACCGTCGATTTGTTGACGATGATCAGCGAGTGTTCCATCGTCCGCGCGATGGTTTCGGCGGCGGCGCGCACATACTGCAAGTCGGCCTCACCGTCAACGCCTTCCGGCGTGCCCACACAGATGAAGACAAACTCAGCGTCGCGCAGCCCCTCTTCATAGCTGCCGCTGAAGCTGAGGCGGCCTGCGCGCATATTGCGTTCCACCATTTCGGCCAGGCCCGGCTCGTAGATGGGCATCACGCCCTTTTGCAGGTCACGGATCTTTTCTTCGTTGACATCAATCGCGATCACACGGTTGCCCAAATCGGCGAAGCAGGTGCCCGTGACCAACCCGACATACCCCGCACCGATGACACAGATATTTCTCATC
>JAADYY010000332.1 GCA_010092805.1 Chloroflexota bacterium
CGGTAATTGCTGTGACAAAAGGCTCAAATCCGCCAGCGAAATTCCGCCGCATGTGGCGATCTTGATCGCGTTCAACGATTGTCGATTTGCGCGCGTTGCAGCCGCCCACTGTAATCGACATAGACTGCTTTCCATTCGGTGAAGGCGTCTAAGCCTGCCTGCCCCGCTTCACGCATCCCGTTGCCTGTGCCGCGCGTGCCACCAAACGGAAAGTGAATCTCCGCGCCCGTAGTGCCATGATTGATATAGACGATACCCGTCGTCAAATCGCGGATGGCGCGGAAGGCTGCATTGACATTCTCGGTGAAAATGCTGCTCGAAAGGCCATAGACGACGCTGTTGTTGACCTCGACGGCTTCTTCCAGCGAGCCAACCTCGATCATCGAGAGCACTGGCCCGAAGATCTCCTCGCGGGCGATGCGCATCTCCGGCGAGACATCCGCAAACAGCGTCGGCAGGTAGTAAAAACCCTTGTCGAAATCGGGGCGGCCCCCACCCACGACGATCTGCGCGCCCTCCTGCTTGCCGATCTCGATGTACCGTTCGACTTTGTCCAGCGCTTTTTGATTGACCAGCGGACCAACCTCGACAGCTTCATCGAGTCCATCGCCGACTTTGAGCTGGCGTGCCTGCTCGACTAAGGCTTCGACCAGCTTCGGCTTGATGTCGCGGTGGACGATCAAGCGGCTGGTGGCGGTGCAGCGCTGCCCAGTCGTGCCGTAAGCGCTCCACGTGATCGCCTGGATGGCGAGGTCGAGATTGGCATCGTCCATGACGATGATCGCGTTCTTGCCCCCCATCTCCAGGCTAACTTTCTTGCCCAGCGCCGCCGCTTGCGCGTAGACCTTCAGCCCGGTTTCGTTGGAGCCTGTGAACGAAATCACCCGCACATCTGGCTCGGATACCAACGCTGCGCCCGCGTCGCCCGCACCTTGCACAATGTTCAGCACGCCGGGCGGCAGCCCCGCATCTTCAAACACGCGAACGAACTCCGCCGAAACGCAGGGGACTTCTTCGCTCGGCTTGAAGACGATGGTGTTGCCAGCCACCAGCGCGGGCAGCATTTTCCAACTGGGCACCGCAGTCGGGAAGTTCCAGGGCGTGATCAGGCCGATGACGCCCACCGAGTCGCGCAGCGCCATCCCGAATTTGTCTGGCATCTCGACAGGCGCGGTGTAACCCTGTAAGCGTCGCCCTTCGCCGCCCATGTAATAGGCCATGTCGATGGCTTCCTGTACATCGCCGCGCGCTTCGGAGAGGACTTTGCCCATCTCCTGTGTCATCACACGCGATAAATGTTCCTTGCGTTCCTCAAGCAGCCGCGCCACTTGGTAGAGAATCTCGCCGCGACGGGGCGCGGGCATCAACCGCCAATCGGCGTACGCTGTTTTCGCCGCCGCAACCGCCGCTTTCACATCATCTGCGCTGCTTTTCGCTGCGGGCGCGATGACCGCCTCGGTCGCCGGGTTGAACGTCTCGAAGGTCGCGCCGTCCTGCGCGCCGACCCACTGCCCACCAACGTAATTCCGAATCAGTTCAGCCATGATAAAACTCTCTTTCCTGAAAAAAACAGCACCCATAATGCTGGATGATCGCTGCTGTACGCTGAAATATTCACCTGTGTTGCTGCAAACGAAGCGGTGTGAGTATAGAAAGCATCACGTGCTGTGTCAACACGTTCACACAGCCAGTAACACGCGGTTAAGTCGCTTTGACGACGTGCGCCCCCGCCATCGAGATGGGGGCAGCCTGTACCATACAATCCAGATTTGCTGCTTTATACAGCGCGCCGAAGGCGTTAGCCGTCTGCTCAGCGATGGACTTGGTTGGGCAAACGGCGCAAAGCGTCGGCCCTGCGCCGCTAATCGCCAAGCCAGCGGCTCCGATCTCGTGGGCGGCTGCCCGCGCTTCCTTGAGCAGCGGCATGAGATGCGCGCGCGCTGGCTCGATCACCATATCGGACTCCATCGCCGCGCCCAACGCCGGGATGTCGCCGCGATGGAGTGCATCGACCAACCGCGCAACGGCGGCGGTCTGCCGGATCATGTGCTGGCGGGGCACAAGATCTGGCAGCACAGCGCGGGCCTCAACGGTGGGCACTTCGACCGCTGGGGTGACAATCGCCAGATACAACCCATCTGGCACCGGAAGTTGTACGATCTTGTCTGGTGTGAGGCCGTATGCCAGAATGATGCCGCCAAGCAAACACGGCGCGACGTTATCTGGGTGATAGCCGCTGACCGCCGCTTCGCCATCCAAACACGCAGGCAGCAGATCCGCGTGGGCGAGCGGTTCTGCGAGGAGGGCATTCACCGCGACCACCCCCGCGACCGCGCTCGCGGCACTGCTGCCGAGGCCGCTGGCCGCCGGAATCCCTTTGCAGATGGTCAACCGCGCGCCATGATCAGCGCCAACCTGCCGCAGCAGGCTGTTGGCGGCGACAGTCGCGGTGTTCTTCTCCGGCGCGTGGGGGAGCTTGCCGCCATCCCCCTTGATCTCAACGATGCGCGCGCCGGGGGTGTCGTCCCATTCGGCGATGACCACATCGCCGGGTTCACCGACCGCGAGGCCCATAATGTCAAAGCCGACTCCAACATTGGCGACGGTGGCGGGTGCGAAGGCTTCGGCTCTGGTAATTGGCATGATCGCTGGTATCCTTACGTTTATGAGCCGCGCATTTTAACATTGATGAGGTGCCTATGCCCAGCATATTACACTGCATGGATTGTGGTCGGCAATATCCAACCAACGCTGTCGCTTACACCTGTGAGACTTGCGGCGGTTTGCTGGATGTTCAGCATGATCTGGATGCGCTGCGCGGCATGGTCACCCACGAGCTATTTGATCAACGGCTGGGCAGCCTCGATGCGCCGTACAACAGCGGCGTGTGGCGCTATAAGGAACTGATTTACCCCGACATTGACCCCGCCGCAATCATCAGCCGCCCGGAAGGCAACACGAATCTGTATCATACGCCGAAGCTGGCCGCGTGGGCAGGCGTGCGGACGTTGTATCTCAAGCACGAAGGCGAAAACCCAACCGGATCGTTCAAAGATCGTGGCATGACTGGCGGCCTGACTCAAGCGCGGTTGCTGGGCATGGAGCGGGTCGCTTGTGCCTCGACGGGCAATACGTCGGCGTCGCTGGCGGCCTACGCGGCATTCGGTGGCTTGCGCGGGATCGTGCTATTTCAAAACAAACAGATCGCGCTGGGCAAGCTGTCGCAGGCCATCGCTTATGGCGCGACCTGCATCCGCATTGCGGCTGATTTCGACCGGAATTTGGAACTCGTCCGCGAGATGTCGAGCGCACTGGGAATCTACGTATTAAATTCGGTCAACCCCTTCCGGTTGGAAGGACAAAAGTCGATTGTCTTCGAGCTAACCCAGCAGTTGCGTTGGCAAGTCCCCGATTGGATCGTGTGTCCGGGGGGCAACCTCGGCAACAGTTCGGCGTTCGGCAAAGCGCTTTACGAGCTGCACCAACTCGGCTTAATCGACCGGCTGCCGCGCTTGGCGATTATTCAGGCGGAGGGCAGCAACCCGCTGTATCGCGCGTATCAGCACGGGTTCGAGCACTTTGCGCCAATCAAGGCTGAGACCATTGCCAGCGCCATCAAGATCGGTAACCCGGTGAATTATCCGAAAGCGGTGCGCGCGCTGCGCTGGACAGACGGCGTCGTGGAGCAAGTTAGCGACCAGGAAATTCTGGATGCCAAAGCTTTGATCGATGCACAGGGGATCGGCTGTGAACCGGCGTCCGGTTGTTCGCTGGCCGGGGCGCGCAAACTGGTCGCCGCTGGGGTGATCAAGCCACACGAGACAGTTGTCGGCGTCCTGACGGGTCATGTCCTCAAAGACCCCGACGTGACCATCGGCTACCACGAAAATACGCTCGAGGGTACCAGCGCAGCGTATCCAAACCAGATCCACACTGCCGAGCCGACCCTGGAAGCGCTGCGGCAGATCTTGCTCAATGAGGCCGCGCCGTCTCTAACGCCCAAGCAACAGGACGAGCACCGGGTATCTTAAGTTCCTCCCGGCGCTCAACTTCCTCGATAATGGTCACCTCGGTAATTGCGTGGTTTAGGCGCTGGGTTCGGGTGTTGTTGGTCAATCGATTTGATTGTGTTTTGGCCCTCATCCCCCTGCCCCTTCTCCCGAACGCTGACGCTGGGAG
>JAADYY010000333.1 GCA_010092805.1 Chloroflexota bacterium
GCTTGCCCCTGACTCCCAGGAGTCGGTGCTTGAGGGACGATTGACTGGCGTCCCATCTCAACCAAGTCCTTGCCTGATTGAGATACACATCAGTCGATGTCTTTACGTTATACAGGGCGTGTGTTTGATGCAGAGCCGACCAGCCAACTGCTTTCTCCGCTACGGAGCCTACGGCGTGCCTGCTTGCCTTTGGGACAGCTGCCACAGCCTTTTGGGGATAACGGCTCCAAATCGTCTAGCCGATTTTGGGCGCGGTAGCACACCGCGCACGCCCTGTTGTCCGCTGCATGGGGGGCGCTACATGCGCCAACCATGCTTGCCTCCACCCGCTAAAGCCGGGGGGTTTCCAGCACGGAGGTTTCTATGAACATTCAATTTCTCTACTTTGAAGATTGTCCATCCCACGATAAAGCGCTGGAGCGTCTGCAGCAGGTGATGGCGGAAGCAAATATCGAGGCAACCATCGAGATCATCAGCGTCGAGACCGATGATCAGGCGCAGCAGTGGCAGTTCACCGGCTCGCCGACCATTCTGATTGAGGGGCAGGATATTGTGCCGCCGCTTGATACCAGCTACGGCCTCTCCTGCCGCACTTATCAATGGCCGGATGGCCGCATTTCGCCGCTGCCATCGCCAGAAATGATCCGTGCAGCGCTGCGTGCGGCGGTGCACGCTGGCGCAGAGCGCTAAATTTGCCGATTGACCAGAATGTCAGAATGATTGAAGGGAAATATTGTGAGTAACCTGAACATTGGCGACAACGCCATCAGTTTTAGCCTGCCCGGCGTCGATGATCAAACGCATGCACTCAGCGATCACGCCGACAAGAATGCCATCGCCGTGATCTTTAGCTGCAATCACTGCCCCTATGTGCGTGCGTGGGAAGATCGCATGGTGCAAATTCAGGCCGACTACGCTGCAAAAGGGGCGCAGTTGATAGCCATCAATGCCAACGATGCAGCCAAGTATCCCGACGACAGCTTCCCGAAGATGAAGGAACGCGCCCAGGAAAAAGGCTTCAACTTCCCGTACCTGCATGACGAGTCGCAAGAGATCGCGCGCGCTTACGGCGCAGAACGGACGCCAGAGATCTTCCTGTTCGATAAGGATGGCAAGCTGCGCTATCACGGCGCGATTGACGACAATTACGAGATGCCGGAAGCCGTCAAAGCGCCTTACTTGCGCGACGCGCTCGATGCCGTGCTTTCCGGTGAAACCCCAGAGACCGCCGAGACCCCGCCGGTCGGTTGCTCGGTAAAATGGAAAGCGTAGCGCGGCATTCCGGGAACCACACAATCGCAAAACGGGGACAGTCGATGGGTTGTCCTCGTTTGATTCAAGCGCAGGGTTACAGTTCAAGCACGCGGCTGACGACCGGGTTGCCGTACTCGGCGGCGGCGACGATCACATGCAGATTCGGCAGCGGCTGCACATCGGCGGCGTGATGCGTGTGCCCAGCTAACACCGTGATCTCCGTATCCGGGTGCTGCGGTGCCAATTCGAGCAGCAGGTCGCCGACGGCTTTGCACGCAAAATGCGGCAGATATTCGTCATCATCGGCGGCGGGTGTGTCAAGATAGTATGTCGCCTGCTGAAACGGCGGTGGATGCAGCGCGACCAGCACGCGGCGATTCTGTGCTAGCGCGCCGGGCAGCACTCCGCGCAGATGTGCTGCGGCGTCATCGCCCAACGCCTTAAGCCGCTCCAACCGTGCAGCGCGATCTGGAATCACCAGATCTTCGATGCGCAAATAATCCGACAGCACCACCGGCGATGCCATAAAATCCCCGTAGCGGCCATCCGACCACCCATCATGACCGACCAGCGCGGTATCCGGCGTTAGCGCGATGGGTGCGCTGTCCCCCAACCACAGCAACCGGCCCGCTTGCTCACGGTTGATCTGCCGCATGATGTCACGCACGGGCGCAATGGACCGATCATAGTAATCATGGTTGCCGAGCACAAAGTAAATCGGCTTGCCTAAGCGATCCGCGATGCGATGCAGATAGCGTTCGACGGTTGTCCCTTCGCCAATGTCCCCCGTGATCAGCACCGAATCCGGATCAGCGGCGGAGATCGTCTCCAGAAACGCGGCGACCTCGCCGTCGTTGAGAAAATCCAGGTGAATATCTGTGAGCCAGGCCAGCCGCGTCATCCTGCGATCCTCACGTCCTTGAAGCCGTCACAAAAGAGCCGACACAAAAGAATAGATGGGGCACGATACAGCACCCCATCTATCGATCAGACACTCTACATGTTACCAGATCTTACGCGCAGCAACCTTAACGACCGAGGCTGCCCTGCACATCGGCGTGAATGGCGTTGGCGTCTGCTTCAAGCTGCTCTGCCGCTTCCAGCGGATCAGCGCCGCCGCTGATGACCGACGCGACCGTGTCGGCGACCAGCCCGGCCACCTGGCCATAAGACAGCGTGCGCGGCGCGGTGAACTTACGGACATCTGGGTTGTTGATGATGTCCATCACCTGCTGCCACTGCGGGATTTCCATCAGGAATTCTTCGCTCATCAGCAGGTCGTCGCCTTCCGCATACGGATGATAGATCACCTGCTGGTTCCATTGGCTGCGGCCCTCGGCGCTGTCCAGGAACTTGATGAACAGCCAGGTCGCGAGCTGCTGCTCCGGCGTTGACGGGATCATGATCAGGCTAGTCTGGAAAACTTGCAGCGCGCGGTTGCCTTCGCTCCAGGGCGGTTCTGCCATAGCCCAGGTTTCAACACCGCTCTCGCTGTCTTCGATCAAGGCATTGATGAACGGCACGCCCGTCGTGCTGCCCATCCCCATCGGGTTGAGGCCGAACGCCATTTCGTTCGTCCCGGCAAAGGCGCTTTCCGGGATGTAGGCGCAGCCATCGTTGATCAGTTCCTGGTACCAGGTGAGCACGGTGATCACCGCGTCATTGGTGAAGTCGTAGCGGTCGGCTTCCTCATCGAAGAAGTGCCCGCCCTGGCTGACCACAAACGACAGCAGATCGCTGGCGTTGGTGCGTATCGGGAAGCCCCTCAGCCCCTCGATTTGCGAAGTGGCGCAGACGACCTCGCGCATTTCTTCGAGCGTCTGCGGCGCGCGGTCGTAGCTGACCTGCGCCAACATATCCATATTGATGTTCAGCACATTGGCCGAAACACCCATCGGCCACAGCAGCAGTTGATCGTTGAACGGTTCGCCGGGGAAGCGATTGTCGTTGATGCGCTCCGGCAGCAGCGCCGCGATGCGTTCCTCGCCCAGCCCCCACACCGGGTCATTCATGTAGTCGTCGAGCGCGACAACCGCGCCATCCAGATAGAAGCTCTGCGCGGCGGTCTGGAAGCTGGAAGCCAGGTTCGGCAGCTCGCCAGAGATGATCCCGGCGCTCACCAGGTCGGCGATAGTGCCCGTGCTGCCCTGATTGATCGCTTCAACGGTGATGCCCCATTCATTGGTTGCGTTGAACTGCTGCACCAGCGACTCGACGGCGTCTTGTTGGTGCAGCGCCCAATGATGCCAGTAAACGATGGTCTGGCCGGATGGATCGATGTCCGCGAGCGCGCTATCGGTTTGTGCAACGACGAAATTGGCGCTCAACAGCATGAGCAGGCCGAAAATCAATGATTTGAACATATCGCGTGCAATTCTCCTTAATGCAAATCTGATGCAATCTTGCAAAGCGCCTCAAAGCCGCGCGCTGAGTCATGCCGCGCGTGCTGGAGAGCAAAACCTATCCGGTGATTCCGGTCGTCGTCAGCCCTCGGTGAACTGCTTCTGGGCGACGAAATACAGCGCCAACACTGGCAGGATCGTGATGACGGAGCCAGCCATTTGCAAATGGAAGTAGCCAGTGTTGTTTTCGAGCGTGAACTGCGCCAGGCCGTGGGCAATCGGTCGCCAAGTGGGATCGCTGGGTACCACCATCAGCGGCCAAATGAGCATGTTCCACGCGCCGATGAATGCAAATGTCACCACCGTCATGATCGGCGCTTTGGAAAGCGGAATCACGACGCGCAGCAAGAACGCCACGTGCCCGGCCCCGTCGATGCGCGCCGCATCCCAAAGATCCTGCGGGATCTGCGCGAAGAATTGGCGCAGCAGAAAAATCGAGAAGGCCGACGCCATGAACGGGATCGTCAGCGCGGGCCAGTTGTTGATCCAGATGCCAGACGGGCCGAAAATGTTCTGGCTCAAGCGGCTGATCCAGGTGACGGTGAGAAAATTTGGGATCAACGTGACAATATCGGGGATCATCAGCGTCGAAAGCATCAACGCGAAGATGACATTGCGGCCCACAAAGCGCATCCGCGCGAAGGCATACGCCGCCGGGATGCAGAACAGCAGCCGCCCAACGATGATAATCGCGGTGATGCGCACGCTGTTCCACGTGAACTGCTGGAGATTGCCCTCTTGCCACGCCTGCACGTAATTTTCGAAATGCAGTTCAGACGGTATGAAGCGCCCCTGCACCACTTCGCTCAGGCCCATCAATGACCAGTTGATCATCCAGACGAACGGCAGCAGCGCGATCAGCATACCGATGATCAGCGCGGTGTAACTCAGCACTTTGACCCAGGGAAACGGCCCGCGTGGCAGTTCCGCCTGATCGCGCCGTTGAATGTCGGGGATGGAACGGGTGGTTTCAGCCATAGAACACTCGGCGGCCTACAACACGATTTTGCAGCAGTGTCAGCAGCAAAATCACGAAGAAGAGGACGAACGCCAACGCCGACCCATAGGCGTAATCTGGGTGAGCGCTGCGGATGTTTTGGAAAATGTAGATGCTCACCGTGTCGACGGCGTTGTAAGCGCCTGCCTGCCGCATCAGCCAGATGTTGGTGAACGCCTGAAACGTGCCAATTGTCGCGATCAAGACCTGAAAGAAGATCGTGGGCGAAAGCAGCGGCACCGTCACGTGGCGGAAGGTCTGCCAGCCGGAAGCGCCATCAATGCGGGCAGCTTCGTTAAGTTCGCGTGGGATGTTGCCCAACCCGGCCAGAAAGATCACGGCGGCGAAGCCTGTATATACCCAGATGTTGTAGATCAGGATGGCGACCAACGCCAACCCCGGCCCCGCCAACCACGCCGGAAGATCCGCGCCGAAGAGCATGTGCAGGATGCCGCGCGGTTCCATCAGCCA
>JAADYY010000334.1 GCA_010092805.1 Chloroflexota bacterium
CGGCTCAGCAATCGCCAGCGATAAGCCGCCGGTTGAAAGCGCACCGATCACCAGGAGCACGCCGAGGATCGTCACTGCGATGGCGCTGATCATCGGCGTGATGGGCGCAAAGCGGCGGAATGTCCCGAAGCGTTCGAGGACGTTGCGCCCTTTGACCATCGTTAAGCCAAGCGCGATGAGCACCAGCGCCAGCCCCAAACTGAATGCCACGATCATCGAAAGGCCGAGCACGATCTGGTTAAAGGCGACCGCCAGCAGCAGAATCGCAATCGCATCTGGGCACGGCACCATCCCGCCGCTCACGCCCAGACCGATCAGCGACCGCCACGTGATGCGGCCCGCGGAGAAATCATCCACGATTTGCGTGGAGGGCAGCGCATTACCGATGGCGATGCTTTTGCCGACGGTCACCACCCGCTTACCATCGCCCGGTTGCGCGGCGCTCGTCACCGCGCCAGGGCCGGCAGTCGCACCAGCCAGAGCGGGTTCGGCAGTGGCTCGCGACACCACGACAGGCGGCGGTGTGGTCACCGCGGGGGGTGGGGCGATGCCGAGTTGGGTGTAGGCTTGTTCGTGGCGGCGCACCGCGCGATAGCCGCGCCAACGCTGCCGCAGCATGAATAACCCCAGAATCACGATCAGCAGACCGGAGACCACTTCAAGTACGGGGAAGACGGTTGTGGGCGCGAAGAGCTGCGACGCACTCAGGGTAAGCACGCCAAAGAGCAGCACCGATCCGGTATGCGTGAGCGTCACGATACTGCCGAGTGCAATCGCGTGACGCGGCGTACCGCGCGACCCGACCAGGTAGGCACCGACCATCGCTTTGCCGTGGCCCGGCGTCAGGGCGTGAATGGCCCCCAACGCCAGCGCGACACCGAAGGCGAGAAATACGAACAGCGCCGATCCGTCATCGCCGCCAATGATCTGGGCCAGTGTTGTCGAGAGGCGTGTATCCTGTGGCCCCCCTACGGCTTCTGCCCCCGCTCCGCCCGTGCCTAGCGCCAGTGATCCGCTGTCCCAGTAAGTCAAGCCATCGGGGTCAGCGGTCGTCACCGTGAGCGCGAGTGTGTGGCTGTCTTGCTCCGGCGCGCTGAAGGTCACGCCATCAGCAGCCGTCAAGGTGAACCAGTTGCTGCTGATGTCCTGTTGGTAGTTGTTCTGGATCGCCAACTGCCGCCCATCGCCCAAATCACCGGGCCAAGCGGCGCTCATTTGCACGCGAATGCTCTCTGTGCCCAGCGACAGATTGGCCGAGGTCTCCGGGAAGATGACCGTATCCAACCGCAAATCCAGCGGCGTCGAACCATCTGTGGTCACGCGATATTCGGGCAGGCTCGGCGTGATCCACGCGATGCCTTCGGCCTCGCCGACCTGATCGTCGCCATCGCTGTCCGCCTCATACCACAGTGCGGGCACCAACACAGGGCCGGGCAGCAGCGCCCATTCAATCGTCAGTTCATCCGGGGTGAGATGAATAGTGTGGGTCTGGAAGTTCATGTCTGCCGGGTGCGCCGAGGTGATGTCGGTGGGTGCCGCGCTTAAGCCCAGCAGCAAAACAAGCGCGCATATCCACACACGCATAAGACGGTTTCGCAGCATCATGTTTTGCACCAAACTTGTGAAACTACTCAATTTCCAGGCTTAACAGGGCGAATTCGTGGCCGCCCACCAGCTCAAACCGTTGATGCCCGCAGTTTTCACACACCATCTGGTTGTAATCTTGCAGCCAGGCGTAATTGAATCCGGCAGACCCGTTGGTGGCGGACGTGGGGATCGGCATCTCGTGGTGGCAGTTCTGGCAGCGCGCCGTCGGCATCACTTTGTCGAAGTGGATCAGCGCGCCTTCCGCGCACGATCCCTTGCTCATCGTCTCAAAGTAGAAGACGACGGCACTCGGATCAATGGCGGTGAGCGCGCCCACCTGTACAGTGAGCGCCGTCACCCGATTCGCACCAAGCCCGTTCGCCTCATCGAGGGTGAGGTCGTACAGGGCCTGGGTGATCGAAAGCTCATGCATTGGTGGGCTGCTCCCCCGTGAGCCTCGTGCCCTTGGCCGCACGCAGATCGCGCACCCACTGGAACCATGCATCCAGGCCTTCGCCGCTGGTGCAGGACACCTCGAAGATCTTCAGGTGCGGGTTAATCGAAAGCGCGTTTTCGCGCATCGTCTCGACCTTAGCTGGCAGGTACGGCGCGAGATCAATCTTGTTGATCACGACGGCTTCGACAGCGGTAAACGAGCCGGGGTACTTGAGGGGCTTGTCATCGCCTTCGGTCAGGCTCATGACCAGCACCTTCTTGTCTTCACCCAGGTCGAAGTTGGTGGGGCACACCAAATTGCCGACGTTCTCGATGATCAGCATGTCGAAGTGTTCGTCGGGCAGTTCAGCCAGGGCGCTGTTGACTTGCCAGGCTTCTAGATGGCAGCCGCCGTCCGTGTTGATTTGGATGACCGGAATGCCGTGCTGCGCGATACGTTCCGCGTCCAGCGAGGTTGACAGATCACCTTCCACAACGCCAATCTTCATGTCGTTCTTTAGCCCGGCGACGGTGCGCTCCAGCAGGGTTGTTTTGCCTGCACCCGGCGAGGATACGAAGTTGAGCACCAGCACGCCCTCGCTGTCGTAGCGCGTGCGAATCGTGCCCGCGACGCTGTTGTTGGTTTGAAGAATATCCTTCATCACTTTGACTTGCGTCATCTGAACATCACCTCTCATTAAATGCGGTCTCAATCGACCGCGTGATCGA
>JAADYY010000335.1 GCA_010092805.1 Chloroflexota bacterium
CGTCCGCTGCTTGACCGTAGGTTGCCAGCAGTTCACGCCCCGCCGGCGTCAGCCACGCATCATGGACGTTGGTGCGGATAAGCCCGCGCTGTTCCAACTCGATGCCCGGTTCCACATCGTCATCGTCGAGGGTCATCGCCCGTGTGCCGGATTGGCGGGTGCTCTGGTCGATCTTCACCAGCAGATTCCAGGCTTCCGGCGAAAGCCCGTGTTCGGGGATCTCTTCAACGATGGTGCTGCCATCGAAGGTCGCCGCGCACTGCTCCACCAGCCACCGATACGCCGCGCGGGCATGATCATCCACCGTCAGGGTGATTTCGCCCTGGGTGGTATGCAAAATAAATTTCCCGGCCCACTCGTCCAGTACCACCGCTGCGACCGTATCCAAATTGATGATCGTGGGGCCAATCTTGAGCAGATTCATCAGCTTTGGGGGTTAACGATTGTCGTCAGCAGGTGCAGTCGCTGGGTCATCGGCTGCCGACTTGCGGAAGTTAGCGCAGGCACCGCCCATCTCACCCCCGACCCGCGCGATGCGCCCCACACCAAACAGCAGCACGACGATCAGCAGCAGCAACAATAATTCCAGGGTGCCAATATTTGGCATAACTGTCACCTCATTTGGGATAAAAGATGCGATAAATTGGGATAAAAGTCGCGATAAATCAGCGAAGCTGGGCAACCGGTACCAGCGCAATATAAAAGAATGGCTCCCGTTGTGACACGGAAGCCATTCCCAAGCTTAGCGCCTGTTAGGGTTGCGGCAGTCGCTTAGACCAGCGATTCCGGCTCGCCCGTCTGGGCGTTGAAGATCGCGTAACCACCGTACGGGCCGTTGTTGCCGAACGGGCCGGTGATGACGATGTTCGAGGCCTTCGGAATGGCGTTGCCGCCTTCCGGCCAGTTGCTGGTGGGGTTTTCGCGGGTTTCCGAAACCTCACCCGGGTGCTGAACGTTCACGAACAGGGTGTCTTCACCCACGAAGATGGGGCCGCACATCTCGCATTCGATGGGACCCGCCGCGAAGCGGAAGGCACGACCGAAGTCGGGGCTGGCCGGGTCGGTGGGGAACATGAACATGGCGTTGTTGCCGTGGAATTCGAAGATACCACCGTTCAGGCGGCTGCTCGAAACGTCGGTCACCATCCACAGGTTACCGAAGCTGTCGAAGGTCATGTTGTCCGGGCTGGAGAAGCCGCTCTGCGGGCCACCGACGGCGAAGATGTCCCAGCCGAAGGTCAGGCTTTCGGGATCTTCGTTGTCTTCCAGGATGCGGGTGATGTGGCCGTGGTAGTTGCCGTGGTTGCTGTTGTTGGTGAAGGCGATGTAGACGTGACCGGTGCCCGGGTGCACTTCAATGTCTTCCGGACGGTCGGTGGGGGTGGCACCCAGCGCCAGCGCGCACGGCGAGCAGTAGGTCAGCACGTCGCCCAGGCTGTCGATTTCGTAGCCATCGACGTTGGCCGGGTCGCCCAGCAGGTCTTCGTTGCCTTCCCACACGACCGGGATCCACTCACCGCGGCCAAAGTCCGCCGCATACAGCGTACCGTTTTCCAGCAGGTTCGCGTTGGCGGCGCGGTCGTTCGGGTTGTAGGTGCCTTCGGAGACGAACTTGTACACCGCACGGTTGCGGGCGTCGTCACCCATGTAGGCCACCGCGCGGCCGCTGGCACCAATGGCCATAGCGACGTTTTCGTGACGGAAGCGGCCCATGGCGGTGCGCTTCACGGCGCGGCCCGTGTACGGATCAGTTTCGACGACCCAGCCGTAGTGTTCCGGAATCTGGCCCTGGGTCATGTCGACTTCGCGCCACTGGTAGCTGCTGCGCGAGGCCGTGCTGTCTTCACCGTAGTAGTTCTGGTAGTTCTCTTCGCAGCTCAGGTTGGTGCGCCACGGGGTGATGCCGCCCGAGCAGTTGGCCAGCGTACCGATAACTTCGGTGACGCCCAGCTCTTCGGCGAACGGGCCGCTGAATTCGATGGGGTCGGTACCGTCGTAGCGGCGGGCAAACTCGCTGTCGGTCACCACGGTCCATTCACCGTTGACGCGGCGCACATGCACGTGCGACACACCCACGGCGGCCTTCTCGGCGGCGACTTCTTCAGCGGACTTTTCGCCACCGTCAAAGCCGGTCAGGAAGAGGCTGTTGAAGTATTCGTTGTTGATGGCCAGAATACCTTCTTCGGTGCTGTTGCCACCTTCCAGGCCATCAATCGGGAACCAACCCTGCCAGTCGTTGTTGTCACCGTAGATGCGGCCATCCGGGGTGAAGGTATCACCACGGCTGATGAGCACCTGGTAGCTGAAGCCTTCCGGCAGCGTCACATCATCAGCGGTAGCGATTTCGATGGGGGTGAAGGGGATGGTGGTGCTGGCGTCCTGCGCAGCCGCCACACCGACGCTGGCGACCGAAGCCAGCGCAGCCGTCATGGTCGCGGGCACTGCCGCTGCGCCAGCAGCCGCCCCCGCGCTCATGGCCGCACCACGCAAGAACCCACGACGCGACATCTTCGCCTGAACCAATTCTTTCCACGTATTGTTGTTCTGATTGCTCATCTTGACTCCCGATCAATTTACCTGGATACAAATGAAACTTGCTGGGTGAGGATGTCGGAATTAACCCGACGAGTGTGATTTATATACGCATTGTGTTAAACAGGATTAAAGACAGTTTTAAATCAGGCGGTGTATCATCTACTCGATCTACCAGTGGGTTGTTTTATTGTGCCATAAAACAACCTAATGTCAGTACGATAACATAATTAACAGCAATTGGAGGCTTCCATGAAGTATGTCATCATAGGTTCGACAGTCGCGGGCATTCACGCCGCCAAAACGCTGCGCGCGCATGATCCCGCCAGCGAAATCTACATCGTCTCGTTCGAGATCAACCCACTGGGCTACTACGACCGTGAGCAGATGCCCGCGCATCTCGTCCGCGGCGCGTCAAACCCCGACGACGGCCTCATCGAGGACGCCAAGCAGCTCGCCGCGCAGGGGATTACGGTGGAATATGTCTTGATGGAAACGGTCTTCCCCAAATCCAGCCAGATCCTGCTGCATCATGGCATTCGTGTGGATTATGACCGCCTGCTGCTGGCGATGGAGTCCACCCCGCTGATCCACGATGCGCCGGGCACCAACTGGGTCGGTGTGCATCAACTGCGCATTTACGAAGACATCACCTGGATCGAAAACTGGATGGGCGAGATCAAGCAGCATGGCGCGGTAATCGTCAGCAACGGCATCCAGAACCTGGACAACGATGGCAAGCTGGGCCTGGAAATGTGCGCGGCGCTCAAGCAGCGCGGTGCCGCAGCGACCTACGTCACGAGCGCGCCGCATGTGGGGGCACCGTACGTTGTGGAGGCGATTGGCGAGCGGGTGGCACGTAAATTGACGGCGGACGGCATCACCGTCATCACGAACCAAACCGTCAGCGCCTATGTGAGCGACGATGATGCCGTGCTCGATGCGGTGGATTTGGCGGACGGGCGGCGCATCCCGACGCGGATGGCGCTGTCGACGATTGGCGCGCACCCCACGATTGATGTGATTGAAGAGCGTGGCATCGAAACCGACGAAGCCACCGACGCCGTGATCGTCAATGCGCAGATGCAGACCAACATCCCCAACATCTATGCGGCGGGCAGCGTCGCCAGCATCGATGGGTACAGCGCGCATAACAGCAAGCAGGCCGCCGAGCAGGGCCGGGTGGCCGCGCTGAATATGGTGGGCCAAGCGGCCAGCTATCGTCCGTTCCATGGTGACCTGGAGGCGGTGCTCTACGATCTGCCATTTGCCTACTTCGGCACGGCCAGCCCCGATACCTGGACTTGGGCGCACGGCGACACAAGTTACGGCTGCGTGTTCCTGGCTGACGGTCGGGTGCAGGGGGCGCAACTGCTGGACGTGCCCCCGGCGGTGGCGGCGGAAGTCTTTGCGCTCTACGAGTCGGGTGCGGCCATTCAACCCGAACAGTTGGCGCAAATCTTCCAGCCGGCGTAGTCACCGACGACCACAAGTCGGCGCGCTTAGCGGTTGCTGGGCCGAGGTCACACAGCGGCAGCACAAAGGAAAGTTTAGCGTCAAGCGACAATTACCAGGCCAGGTGTGGGGAAGCATACACCCCACGCCTGGTTCGGATGATTCGAAATTCGAAAAGCGCCTTTGACAAATACACTGAGCTGCGTTATTGTAATTACCAGATCACGAATGCGAAATGGTGTTCCACATTATGGAACACCGTCCGGATTGTGGCGAAGAGTGGCAGCATGATCAACTCGGTCGTCAAAGCGGCGCGCCTGCTGGCTCTGTTTAGCCCGGCAGAACCGCGCCTGACTCTCAGCGAGATCAGCACACGGCTAGGGATGCCGAAGAGCACAGCCCACCACCTGCTGAACACGCTGCTGGCGGTCGGCTTCATCGAGAAGGTGGACGGTGACAGCTACGCCCTGGGGGCGGCGATCATTGCGCTGACGCAGAACGTGCGCGTCAACGTGGAACTGCGCGACCGGGCCGCGCCGCTGCTGCGCCATTTGGCGGATAGCTGCCACGAGTCGGTGTACCTGACCACCTGTGACGGCGATCAGGTGCTGTACATTTACGCCATCGAGTCGTCACAGCGGCTGTTGGCCCGCACCGCCGTCGGTGACCGCGCACCGCTGCACTGCACCGCCGTCGGCAAAGCGATCCTGGCGCAACTGCCGCCCGACCGGGTCGCGGAGATCGCCGAACGGCGTGGGCTGCCGGGGTTCACGGCCACCACCCGCAGCGATCTGGCGGCGCTGGCTGTTGATTTAGAGGCGACGCGGGCGCGCGGTTACGCCGTCGATGATCAGGAGCACGAACCGGAGACGTACTGCCTGGGCGCGCCGATCTTCGATGCGCAGGGCGCGGTGATCGGGGCGTGCAGCATCTCTGGCTCCGACCCGGCGATCATTGCGGGGCGGGTGCGCGAGTTGGCACCGAAAATTATGCACACAGCGCAGGAGATCTCGCGGCGGATGGGTTACGTCCCGGCGACGACAGCGCTGGTCAATTTTACCGAAATGTAGTCACGCTGGCGCGGGATTCCGGGCCGTCAAACCGAATAGATCGACCGAAGAACGCTCAAAAGTGCTTATGTCTGAACACGAAAATATCAATCATTTATTTCAAACGCCCGTCTTCACGCAGCTCGCCGAGCGCCCATTTGCGCACTGCGCCACGATCACCGTCATGCCCGATGGTGAGGGGTTGTTGGCCGCGTGGATGGGTGGGGCTTACGAAACCGCGCAGGATGTGGCGCTGCTGACAGCCTACAAACCATCCGCCGAAGCGCCCTGGTCACGGCCCTGGGTCATCGCCGAAGTCGCCGGGCATTCGCTGGGGCAGCCCGTCTTCTTCCACCCCCCAAATCCACCGAATCGACCCACCGACGGCGAATTGTGGCTGTTCTTCGTCGTGATCATGGGCCACGACTGGACGAGCGCGCAGATCCACTGGCAGCGCAGCGA
>JAADYY010000336.1 GCA_010092805.1 Chloroflexota bacterium
ACACAGCGAGGCAGCAGGTGGCGCAAAGTATCGACAACACATTGGCAGCCAAGATCGGCGGGCGACTGCTGGCGGGCTTCGACGGCCTGACCCCGCCGGGTTACATTCTGGAGTGGCTAGCAACACTAATCAGATGAATCTGGGGCAGATTGCTCAGGTGGGGGCGACTTCTTCGGCTTGATTTTGTCCAATATGGCTTGCGGATTTCGGTGGTACATCTGAATAAACGCGGTGGCCTCCTCGAAATCTGCGAATTCCGCATAAATAATGTTCCCGGTATCGATTTGCAGTGTGATCTCAAACTTCTCGACGCTTGGAACTTCTGGCAACGGATCGAGAAGTTTGTCAATGGCTTCGCGGATCAGATCACTGCCAAGCTGGGGCTGGCCGTCGTCGGTCGTCCGGCGTGCAAACCGGAGCCAAGACTCCGCGAGATCACGGAGTTGATCGTTGTCGGCGAGTTCGATGAGGCAGTTTGCCAGATCCCAGGAGCGCGGTAAACTGTTGCGGATCTCCCTGGCATCTAACTGCAAGACTGGCAGGGCATGGCGTTTGCAGAATTCATCTACATGAGGTTGCAATGTTCCGTAGACTTCCTCGTCGGTCGCCACATGGACCATCTGAATTCTACCCTCTTGCTCAAACATGACGGCGACGCCTTCAGTCCAATACCCGGCCAAACAGGCAACCGCACCACGCACCGTTGGGTAGTTTTTGCTGACCTCGCGCAATTGCAATATCCAGGCACCTTTGTCATTGTGGTGGCGTCCGTCCTTGAGCCATTTACTCTCGAACAACGCCACCGGCTCATTTGAGCCTTCAAGCACAATGATATTGTCCATTTGCCGGCTGGTGCCGCCAAACATTTCCAGCTTCACCATCTTCTTGCCTTCAGCCGGCGTCAACAGAATATGATCCGGATGGGCCTCCTGAAGGTGCTTCTGAATCAGGGCGAAAACCTGGGTATCGAAGGCTTCCCCAATCATCTGTCCGAATTTGCTGGAAGCGCCGTGCGCATCATTTTGCTGGTAACGCTTCTGTTGACCCGTTGGTTTGCTGTGCTGATTCGGCATCGGATTATTTGGTCAGAATCAAAACACCCTCGCGCAATTCGATGTTATGTCGCTGCGGGTTATTTTTCCATTTACCACCGCGCTTGCGAAACTCGAGAAATTCGCGCTCCCGAAACCCGATTGCCTGCGCAAGCTGCGCGATGATTTGTTCAGTAGGGATATGAACGCCATAGGGTGCCGAGTCCCCCAGGACAAGATAGAACTTCGCGTTGGGTACCAGGACGCGGTATGTCTCTTTGAGTACCTCAAGGATGTGGTTGAAGTACAGCGCCACCATCAAGTCGTAATCTTTTTTGCCGCCCTTGGTTAAACGTCTTTTTGACAGTTCCTGCACAGATTGCTGAATTTGTTCGTAGGTTCGCGAATCAAGCTCGAGAATGGTTCGCGCCAGCGCATCCGCGACGACATACTGCCCTCTGACAATTTGCGTGGTGGCCGCCACAATGAGCTTATCTCTGTATTGCTGCGTGATGTCTTTCCACGTCTGCGTGATGCCCCAGAAGTAAGTCTCTAGCCGGGTGCGATCTGCATAGTCATAATTGTTCAGATAGGGTGGCGAAGTTAACGCCAAATCGATCTGATGATCGGCAATCGCCTGTCGTTGACGCGAATCACCCAGAATATTTTGGATTTCGCTCGCTGCGGCGTCTTTGCCAACTGTGTAGAGATGGCCGCACATTTTTTTGAGCGTTTCCTCGAAGATTTGCACAGCATCTTTGGGGGGCTTGTCACCCGTGTTCTTGTTTGGCGCAATATAGGGCCACCCTGTGCCAGCCGCAGCCGCGTCACGCAGGCTGTCTGTGAGTGCCAATTTCAGAAGCTGTCGTAAATGATCATCCATTGGCGTCTGGGTGATAAATTCTCTGAGCAGATACAATTGCTTGAGGGTTTGCGGATGGTAGCATTTGTACACGAGTTCCGGGAAAACGCCTGTCGTGTCCGCCGTCTTCATCGTCTCCGCGACGAATTGACGGCCATGGCGGATGAGCGCATTAATGTCTTGATAGAGGCGCACGTAGTCGAACGCCCAGTAGAGCTTGACGCTTGCGACCCAATGCACAAAGGCGTGCGCTTCGATACCGACCGCGTTGATCCCTTTGGATTTTGCGCAGACCAATGTCGTCCCCGTGCCGCTAAACGGATCGTAAACCCAGCGCCCCGTGCCTAAACCATTTTCCGAGAACATATAATCGACAAACTTATAAGAATAGCCAGCCGGATAGCGAAACCAACTATGCACCGGGGCCTTCAAGCTGTCCTTAAACGTGCCGAAGTCCTTCAAATGTGTATCTCGGCTGTTATTTTGCGGTTGATCACCTTGAAGTGGAAACAGGGGGAGTTGCGTTGGCTGTTCCAAAAGACTGCTCCGTTGTACCGAGATAGCTTACGATAAGCATATCATCGTTAGATTATTTGTTCAAGTTCCAGGATTGGTTGATTTGTAAGTGCCGTCAGGTTGCACCAACAGCAAATTTCCGTTAGGATGAATGACTAGTTCCACTTATTTTGTCCATTGCTCAAGACACTTTAGGAGCGGAAAACCATGTTCAAGAAACTGTTAAGCCTGCTGTTGTTGGGGCTGCTGTTGGTTAGCTTTAGCAGCGTGGTCGCACAAGATGACATGATGGGGTTCGAATGCCCCGAAGGCGAAGCGACTATCACAGCCGCTGGTGGCGCGGTGGGTGACGAATTCGAGCTGAACCTGGAGCAGGCCGAACGCTACATGGCGCTGTGCCCGAACATCACCGTCGAATTCATCGAAATGCCGGACAGCACCACCGAACGCCTGGGCCTGTACCAGCAGTTCTGGCAGGCGCAAAGCCCCGACGTTGACCTGTACCAGGTTGATGTGATCTGGGCGGGTATCATTGCGCCGCACACCGTTGATATGTTCGAGCACATGAGCGAAGAACTGGTCGGCGAATACTTCGAAGGCATGATCAACGGTCAGACCATCGATGGCCGCCTGGAGGCGATCCCCTGGTTCACCGACTCCGGTGGGCTGTACTACCGCACCGATCTGCTCGAGAAGTACGAACTTGACGTGCCCACCACCTGGGACGAACTGGCCGAAGCCGCCGCCATCATTCAGGAAGGCGAGCGTGCCGAAGGCAACAGCGAATTCTGGGGCTACGTGTGGCAGGGCAACTCGTATGAGGGCCTGACCTGCGACGCGCACGAGTGGCTGGTCGCTGAAACCGGCGAAACCTTCATCTCGCCCGAAGGTGAAATCAACGTCAACAACGACGCCTTCGTGGCGGCGCTGGAACGGGCCGCGAGCTGGGTCGGCGGCATCAGCCCCGAAGCCGTGACCACCTACCAGGAAGAAGAATCGCGCGCGGTGTGGCAAGCGGGTAACGCCGCCTTCATGCGCAATTGGCCGTATGCGTTTGGCCTGGGCAATGCAGAAGGCAGCCCCATCGCTGACCTGTTCGATTACGCGCCGCTGCCGATGGGTGCTGAGCGTGCCGCTGCCTGCCTGGGTGGTTGGCAGTTGGCCGTTTCCAACTACACCGACAACCTGGAAGCCGCTGTGTCGGTGGCACTGTTCCTGACCTCGCCGGAAGAACAGAAGCTGCGCGCGCTTAGCCCGCAGGGTGCCAACCCCACCGTTCCGGCGCTGTACGACGATCCACAACTGATCGAAGACAACCCGCTGTTCGCCCGCATGGGGCCAATCCTCGAAACCGCGTTTGCGCGCCCGTCGGGTGTGACCGCCGAACGTTACAACGACGCCTCGACGATCTTCTTCACCAACGTTCACGACGTGCTGACCGGCTCGACCGATGCGCAGACCGCCGTCGAAGACATCGAATTCGACCTGGAAGACCTGCTGGCCGAGATGGGCATGTAAGCACCGCCAACGCTTGACGCAGCGTCACGGTGTGGCGCTGCGCTCCAGACTGCGGCGCTAACAGCAGCCCCGCCGCGAGTCACAAAGGGGAGGGTGTCTAGCGATACCCTCCCCTGATATTTTTTATGCACGCCGAAATATTTATTTGGGAGATCTGTTTGTATGCTTGCGCAAAACCAGCAAAACCGCGACGGCAGCGCCGAGACCCCACTACCTATTAGCTTGCTCGGCGGCCTGTTCATTTTGATGGGCCTGGGGGCCATCGGCATCCTCGTCGGCAACATCCTCAGCATCACCTCAACCGTAGCCGCAGGTGAAGTGGCGGGCACCACCTTCCTGCGCTTCCTCAACACCTATGGCATCATCCTGCCGCTGATTCTGGTGGGGTTCGGGTACTATCTGTTCCGGCTAGGTCAGCGGTTGCTGCGCCGCGAATCGACTGCCGCCTCGTGGGCGCGCCAACTGTTGATCTGGCTGATGATTCTGGCGGCGGTGCTGCTGTTTCAGGGGTTGGCGGGGGCCGTTGGCGGTGACCCCAACGCGCTGCCCAGCGCAGTGATCTGGCTGGTGGCCGGGGTGGTCTTCGCGGTGGCGTTCTGGTGGCTCAACCAGAATTTCGAGCTGTACAACGTGGGCAAAGAGACGCTCACGCAGGCCAGCGCCCGCGTCGCCTGGAATTTGCTGGTGCCCACGCTGATCGTGTTGGTCGTGGTGGCGCTGCGCCCGCTGGAAGCGACCTTTGTCGCCAGCCTCACCGACGAACGTTTCGCTGCTGGGGGCGAAAGCGAGGTCAATTTCGTCGGCCTCGAGAATTATGCCCGATTGATCTCCGTCCGGTTTGATGTCGTCGAGTGTACGCGCACCGACGGCGGCGCTTGTGAAGTCGATGACGACGGCGAACTGGTGTTCCCGCGCGTGCGTGATGCCGTCACCGACGAAGCCTACCGCGAACTGCGCTTCCGCGATGTGAGCGCGATCACGCTGGGCGAAAGCCAACTTGTGCTCAGCGCGCGCGACGATGACTTCATCGACGCGATTGGCAACACGCTCACGTTCACATTCTTCTCCGTGCTCATCGAACTGATCTTGGGCCTGTTCATCGCGATGGTCATCAACTCGAACTTCACCGGGCGCGGCATCATGCGTGCGGCGATGTTGGTGCCCTGGGCGATCCCGACGGTGGTCTCGGCGCGCCTTTGGGAGATCATGCTGCGCGACAACCAATCTGGCGTGATCAACCATTTCTTCGTCAACATCGGCCTGCTCGCCGAATCGCAGGCGTGGTTGGCGAGTCCCGCGTTGCAGATTCCTTCGCTGGTCGCCATCGATGTGTGGAAGACGACGCCATTTATGGCGCTGCTGCTGTTGGCGGGCTTGCAAACCATCCCGTCGGACATTTACGAGGCCGCCGATGTGGACGGCGCGAGCAAAGTGCGCCAATTCTTCAGCATGACGCTGCCGCTGCTGCGCCCGACGATTGCCGTCGCGCTGGTCTTCCGCACGCTCGATGCGGTACGCGTGTTCGACGTGTTCCAAGTGTTGCTCGGTCGGCAGCGATTATCGATGGCGACCTATAATTACGAGACACTTGTACAAAGCCAACAGCTCGGCTACGCCTCCGCGATTGGTGTGGTCATCTTCGTCATCATTTTGCTGTTCACGCTCGCTTACGTGCGCATTTTGGGGGTTAATACCGACTGATGACTGAGCAAACCGCCACCACACTCGATGGCAGCACCCGGACGAGTGGTCGCATTTCGCGCGAGCGGGCCTTCTTCATTGCGCGGCGTGCCGGCTTCTGGCTGCTCATCATCCTGATTCTGTTTTACACGCTGTTTCCGTTTTACTGGGCGTTCAATTCGTCGCTGAAGACGGAAAACGAGGTCTTCGGGACGGCAACGTATTTCCCCACCAACCCCACCACGATCAACTACGAGTCGATCTTTTCCAACAACCGCTTCCTGCTCAGTTTGGGCAACAGCGCGGTTGTCGCCAGCACCACCACCGTGATCGCGCTGGTGGTGGGGTCGTTCGCGGCCTATGCCCTGGGGCGGCTGCAATTTCGCGGGCGCACGCTGATGCTCTACGCGGTGCTGGCGATGACGATGTTCCCGCAAATCTCGATTCTATCGGGGTTGTTCTCCATCGTCAGCGACGTGGGGTTGTTCGGTTCGCAGGGCGCGCTGATCTTGACGTACCCGATCATCACGCTGCCGTTCACGGTGTGGACCCTGACGAGTTTCTTCCGCGGGCTGCCCGCCGAACTCGAACAGGCCGCGCTCGTCGATGGCGCGAACCCGTTCCAGACCTTTTACATGATTCTGCTGCCGCTCACCGCCCCGGCGCTGGTGACGACGGGTTTGCTGGCCTTTATCCAGGCGTGGAACGAGTTCCTGTTCGCGCTCACCTTCACCCTCATCAACCCGGATGCGCGCACCGTGCCGGTCGAGATCGCGCTGTTCAGTGGGCAAGTCTCGCGCCAGGAACCCATCGCCGAGATCATGGCGGCCTCGATTGTCGTCACGATCCCGCTGATCGTACTGGTGCTGGTGTTCCAGCGGCGCATCGTCGCCGGGCTGACGGCAGGCGCGGTCAAAGGCTGATCCATTTTCTGGAAATCCCCCGCAGACAGCTAAGCTTCACAGCAGGGGCAGCGCCCAGCCGTTGTCCCTGCATCGCGGTTTCCTCCCCAATCTTTATGATCCAACACGGTAAATGTCTTTATCATTAATACTAAATGCGTTATTTATTCACTTCGTGGTGGAGCCACGAACGTTTTTGAGGGGGATTAAACCATGCGCATCTTGACCTGTGATCCACACGCCGAAGTGCGCGGGCTGGCGTTGTTGGCCTTTGTGAACAATCTGAACGCCGACGAGATTCGACCAACATTGGAACGCCATGGCATCGGCGAAGTTGACCCAGATCGCTGGTACCCGATGCAAAATTGGCTGAACGTCCTCAACGACCTCAGCCATCAGGACAATCACTCCAGCAACCTGGTGGCGGTGGGCCTGGCGGTCGCCAACCAGCCGATTCTGCCGCCGGAGTTGGATGCTTCGGCAGCGCTGCATCAGGTGCTGCTCAACTGGAACAACAGCTATCAGTCGCTGCATCGTGGGGCGGATGTAGGCTACCACCACATCGAAAAAGTCAGCGAAACGCACTATCGGGCGACCAGCACCGCGCTCTACCCGGATGATTTCTTCTACGGCGTGGCGTATGGCTTCGCACGGCGCTTCCTGCCGCCGGATGTGGACTTCTCGGTCGCGTTCGATGACGACACCCCGAATTTGGACGACGGCGGCGAAAACACCGTCATCAACATCAAGTGGGGGACGTGAGCCTGTCGGCTGGAGGGGCCGACGCAGTGCGCAGTGTCGACCCCATTGGCGTTACCGTGCTCAGTGGTGGTCGGCTTCGTCGGCGTGGGCGGTCAGCAGCATGATGCCGCTGCCGTCGCTCATCATCGACATCGGCTTGTCGGTGACGGGCCGTGCGCGCATCGCCGGGATGTTGGCCGCGCATGGCGTCCCAAAGCGTGGCTGGGCATACGGCAGATGCGTGGTGCCGCGGGCCAGAATGTGCAGGTGATTGGCGAATTCACCCTCGTACGGGTCGCCGTGATTCCAGGGCACGGCTGAGCGTGCGTTGCAGTAATGCCCCACAAACGCCCGCCGCGAGCGCGCCGCTGTGTGGTTGCCGTGTGAGCGGTGCAGCACGTGCCCAGCGAAGAACACCACATCGCCGGGGTCAGCCTCCACTTTGATCTCGCGCCCCGCGTAGCGCGCTGCAACTCGCGTCAGTTCGTTCTTCGTCACATCAACGTTGCTGGCGTTGGCAATCGGTTCGATGTCGCCCAGCACCGTATCGCCGTTTTTGGTCTGGCCGTCCCAGTCCGGGTAGATCGGCTCGTGCTGCGACCCAACCGTGAACCACAGGCAGCCGTTGTCCTCGTCGGCGCGGTCAACGGCCAGCCACGCCCCGCACAGCGTATCTGGCAGGGTGGGGATGTAGTAGGCATCCTGATGATAGCCTTGACCCGGCTGCCCCGGCCCCTTGAAGAACAGCATCGTTTGCAGCGCCAGCACGTCCGGCCCAATGAGCGCCTCCAGCACATCGATGGTGCGTGGGTGCAGCATGAAGCGTTCGTGCAGCGGCAAAACCCGGTGCAGCATATGCACACGCAGGTAGTATTGCAGCCGCTCCATCGGCGTCAGGTCGGGCGACGGTGCGGGCACATTCGGGAAGCTTTCGCGCCCCGCCAGAATATTATCCGTGTGATCCACCAGCATTTGCACATCGTGCTGCGGGATCAAGCCGCGCACCGCCAGAAATCCCTGCTCACGGAAGCGGATGTACTCATCCACGCTCACCCGGTACGGCGCATAGTCGGGGTACACCGCCCGCAACTGCTCGATCACAGTATCTGTCATCACCATCAGCTTATGCCTCCACGTTTATGTGTAATATTGGACTCGGTCTTGACTCGCCGCGTGTTCACAGCCCCCGCACGCGAATTGAGCACGCGTGCCTTGCTGAAATTGGGAATAACGTTAATGTTTGGTTATAAATCATGTATAGATCTTATCATGACTACACAAAATGACGATGACTGAGATTGGCAAAGTGTGTCTGAAATGCGCGAAATGGTTGGCATTGACCCCATGACGATGGCCGTGCTGGACGAGGAACAAGCCTTATGGCCGCGCCACGCCAGCGTCGGCGAAGTGGTGTACCCGCCGGGCGGGACGTTGGGGCCGCGCGCGCAGCAGCATGTGCAGCTTGTTTTTGTCCACAGCGGCCACATGGCCATCTG